>CAYYHN010000009.1:0-17399 GCA_964471245.1 uncultured Rhodothermaceae bacterium
GCTCTTCCACAGGCTAGAACCGGGGCCGCCGCTCTCTAAGCTGTACGGCGTCCGCTTCACGCGCCAGAACGAGGCGTACAACACCCGCGGGTTCGACGGATCCATCACGAGGTCAACCGCGCCGACTTCGTCGTTGATGAACTTGATGTTGTCCCACGTCTGGCCACCGTCGGTCGAACGGTAGAGGCCGCGTTGCTCGTTCGGGCCAAACAAATGGCCGAGTGCCGCCACGTAGACGACATCGGGATTGCGCGGATGGATGCGGATGCGCGGGATGTGCCGCGTGTCTTCGAGGCCGATCTGCATCCACGTCTTGCCTGCATCGACCGACTTCCACATGCCGTAGCCGTGGCTCACATTGCCGCGCACCGTCTTCTCGCCACCACCGACGTAGATCACGTTCGGATCCCATTCACTCACAGCCACTGCGCCGATGCTGCCGCCAAAGAAGCCGTCGGAGATGCTATCCCACGTCTGCCCACCGTCATCCGATTCCCAAACGCCGCCGCCGGTCGCCCCGAAGTAAGCTTTGAACGGTTCGCCGGGCACGCCGGCGACGGCTGCTGAGCGTCCGCCCCGAAATGGGCCGATGCTTCGGTATTCGAGTGCGCTAAAATGTGCTTCGTCATACGTCTGTGCGTCTGCCGTCTGCGGCACCCAAGCAAGCAGGGCCAGCAGCGGCAGCATCCATAAGCGTCGATGCGTCTTCATCATATCGGGGGTATGGTGGATGGTGGGAGGTTGGGCTCGTTTCGTTCTACCACCCCTGTCCCCTCCTTGTCCAGGAGGGGAACTCTATCGGTAGCTCATGCACGAGCCAAAGGAACATAGCGTTGCAAAGGTTGCGGTTGTGCGAACAGCCATGAGCCTAAGAAACTCCCCTCCTTAGACAAGGAGAGGCCGGGGGTGGTTGGATCTTGTATGCTTCTTCAGCGCTTTTCAAAGTAATAGGCAATCGCGTCACAAACTACGTCTGGCTGCTCAAACACCTGTTGATTCGCGAATCGAACCACACGAATACCGAGTGCCTCGAAGTAGTGCGTTCGCTGCTCATCATAATTACGCCGGAGCGGTTCATCGTGGACACTGCCGTCTAGTTCAACCACAAGTCGCTCATCCGGGCAATAAAAGTCAACGATGTATGCACCAATGCTATGCTGCCGTCGAAACTTACGGCCATGCAATTGTCGGCGCTGCAACAACTTCCATAACGTAGCCTCGGCTGGAGTACCCGCATGCCGAAGTGCGCGTCGTAGTGCTTTCAGGCGTGAACGATTGTGCAGGCGTGACATAATGAAATTGTCTCCTATCGGCACCTCAGCCAACTTCGTGTCGTTGTGTCTTGGCGGCCTCCAAAAAATCAAAGCAGCAAGAACGCACAACATAAGAAAAGCCAAGACTCATCCTCTACCCGTAGGAAAGACGAAAGCATCAATCGCATGTAGCGCGGCATCAATTGCGTGCGAAGGGGGAAAGAAAGCGCTTGAAAAGGTTTTCAAAAATGAAAATGCGTCCTATATTGCCTAGGTACTCGGTCATCTTTTGCTTTTAACTTATGCGCTTTCGCTTCGTTTTACTACCTGCCGTCGTCCTCCTTCTTGTGCTCCCGGCCTGCGACCGCAGCGGCGAGGTGACCGAGGACACATCGCCTGTCATCAACCCAGAAAACTGGCCGGTCACGACGGGTGGTGCGTCGCTCGACCCGGTAATTGAGGCCAAGGTCGACTCGGTGATGGCAACAATGACGCTCGAAGAGATGGTCGCACAGACCGTCCAGGGCGACATCAATTCCATCACGCCCGAAGACGTCTTGGAATACCGGCTCGGCTCGGTGCTCAACGGTGGCAACTCCGCACCTCGCGCCGACGTGCGTGCGCCTGCACCTGAATGGCTGGAACTCGCCGACGCCTTCTACGCAGCCTCGATGGATACGACGAACGGTCGCAAAGCCATCCCGATCCTTTGGGGCACCGACTCGGTCCACGGCCACAACAATGTTGTCGGCGCAACAGTCTTTCCGCATAACATCGGCTTGGGGGCGATGCGCAACGCCGACCTCATCCGAGAGATCGGCAGGATTACGGCGTTGGAGACGATTGTGACAGGGCAAGACTGGACGTTTGCACCGACGCTTGCCGTCGTGCGCGACGACCGCTGGGGGCGTAGCTATGAAGGCTATTCCGAGGAACCCGAAATCGTCGCCGAATATGCTACGGCGATGGTTGAGGGCATCCAAGGGGCACTCGGCGACGACTTCTTGGGCGAGCGGCACGTGCTGGCAACGGCCAAGCACTACCTCGGCGATGGTGGTACTGACGGCGGTCGCGACCAAGGCGACAACCTCGACAGCGAAGCCGACTTGCGCGACCATCACGGCGCGGGCTATCCGCCTGCGATCGCAGCGGGCGTACAGACCGTGATGGCATCATTTTCGTCGTGGCACGGGAAGAAGATGCACGGCCACGAGGCACTCCTGACCGATGTACTGAAAGAACGGATGGGCTTCAACGGTTTTGTTGTCGGCGACTGGAATGGGCACGGGCAGGTGGCAGGTTGCGAGAACACGAGTTGCGCCGCGTCGCTCAATGCCGGCGTCGACATGTTCATGGCTCCGGATCGCTGGGAAGGGCTCTATCCCAACACGCTCGAACAGGCACGCTCCGGCGAGATCCCACGCGAGCGTCTCGAAGACGCCGTCCGCCGCATCCTGCGCGTCAAGTTTCGCATTGGGTTGTTTGATAAACCTGCGCCTTCGAAACGACCCTTTGCAGGCCAGTACAACTTGTTGGGAGCCCCCGAGCACCTAGCCGTGGCGCGCCAAGCCGTCCGCGAGTCGTTGGTACTGCTCAAGAACCAAGGCGGTGTCCTCCCGCTTCGTGCTGATCAACGCGTCCTCGTTGCAGGCGATGGCGCCGACGACATCGGCAAGCAGAGCGGCGGCTGGACGCTCTCGTGGCAAGGCACCGGCAACGTCCGCGCCGATTTCCCCAATGGCAACTCCATCTGGGATGGCATCCGCGACGCCGTTGCGGCTGGTGGTGGCGAGGCTGTGTTGAGCCCGGACGGCAGTTACAGCACTACACCGGATGTTGCCATCGTCGTCTTTGGCGAGGATCCATACGCCGAATTCATGGGCGACCGCGCCCACGTCGACTTCGAGCCGACTACGGCACTCGACATGCTGACGCGCTTCCAGTCGGCAGGCATTCCGACCGTAGCCATTTTCCTCTCGGGTCGCCCAATGTGGGTGAATCCTGAACTCAATGCCTCGGATGCCTTTGTGGCCGCATGGCTGCCCGGCACGCAGGGCGCAGGTGTCGCCGACGTGCTCATCCGTACACCTGATGGCAACATCAACCACGACTTCAAAGGGACGCTCTCATTCACATGGCCCAAGTTCGCCACGCAGACGGTTATCAACCGCGACGATGCAGCCTATGACCCGCTCTTTCCCTATGACTTCGGCTTGACATTTGCCGATGACGGTACCCTCGCGATGCTGCCCGAAAATTCAGGCCTCGATGATAGCAATAACAGCGGCGATGTCTTCTTCGCTGCTGGTCAAGCCGGGGCGCCGTGGACCATGCAAGGCCGCACCGATGCGATGGTTAACACCGTACTCAGCGGGCTTACTGAGGTGACGGATGCGCTCACCATCCGCTCCGTCGACCGGGATGCACAGGAAGACGCCAAGCAAGCCACGTGGAGCGGCACCGACACGGCTGCGCTCATGATCGTCGGGCCGGGTGCCGACTATGAGCGGCAGAGCAACGGTGACATGGCCATCGCCGTGCAGTACCGGGTCGATACACCACCGGAAGGTCCCGTGACGCTGTTTGTCGACTGCGGCGAGAACTGCTATGCTGGCGTCGATGTGACCGGCGTCTTTGCGGGCGCAACACTTGGCATGTGGAACCAGACCGACTTCCTACTCAGTTGCTTCGCCGACTTCGGGGCCGACATGACCAACCTGACCACGATCTTTGGCCTTGAAGCCAGCGATGCGTTCGCCATCAGTGTCTCAGACGTACGTCTTGCCTCTAACGAAGGTCGTGCCTTCTGCCCCGGCCAATAGCGCCCATACATATCTTTATTTGCTACCACTGCCAAAAGGCGGTGTTGCCATTTGCAGCACCGCCTATCTTGTTGATTGCATCATGGACGCATAGGACTTATGACTTTAGCGGGATTCCGCTCGTTACATATTGGGCGAATTCCCCAATCGTCGTCTAACCCTTATTATCCGACTCGAAATATCCGATCTAAGGGCTATCAATACATCCGTTTTGAACGATTGCACCAAGGAAGTATGTGATTGAAATCGTTCAGGCATTGTTAGGATTGGTCAGCCGCTACGTCATCCTACTGAGCGCCTCAAATCAGCTCTGGACCTCACTAATCAAGATGATGCCTCTAACCCATTGTTCACTCTGAATCCACCACTGAACACGATGAAATGGTTCCAGAACCGCTCCATACGCGTCAAGCTCACGCTCTGTTTTTGCATCCTTTCGGGCCTGATTGGTTTACTCGGCTGGGAAGCGCTTCATGACATTCGAAAGACGGCGCAAAAAAGCACGGATATGTACGAGAACATGACTGTGCCACTCGCGCAATTGACAGCCCTTTCCGAGGATTTCCAGCGCTTGCGCATCAACCTACGAGACATGGTTTTTGCGGAGACATCTGCGGATGAACAGCGCTTTCTCCATACGGTGCGCGAACTAGAAGAACGTGGAACGGACGACCTCTTAGCTTTTGAACAGCGTATTCTTTCAGATGAAATGCGAGTGGCGTTCGCTGAACTGAAGGCTGCCAAGCAAGCGTTCCACCCGCATATGGAGCAAGTCATTGCTTATGCTGAAGCGGAAGATATGGACGAAGCGGCCATTGCAACCCTCAAAGGTCCTGCCTACGCAGCAGCTATGGACGTTGTGGCAGCGTATAGCACCGTGCGCGACATGAAGCAGCAGCATGCAAGCAAGCTACAAGCTTCGACCGAAACATTTGTACAAGGCCTTGAACGCACCGTATGGCTTACGCTTCTCGTGTCATTTGCTATTGCCTTCCTGATTGGTTGGGCACTGTCTCAGGCTTTGGCACGTCCGGTTCAATCGCTCAACGAGGCTGCTGCCGCCGTCGCCGAAGGCAACTATGCGATTGCCTTGGATACGTCTAGGCGTGATGAACTCGGCCTTCTCAACAGAGCCTTCCTCAAAATGGCTCAGATGATTCAGGAAACACTCATCGAGGCCGAAGCGCTGCAGCAAGAAGCTGAGGTTGCTGCCCAACAAGCCCAACAGATCGCATCTGAAGCCGAGGCAGACCGTGCCTACCTTCGTAGCCGCATCGATGAAATGTTGGATGTGATGAACCGGTTTGCAGAAGGCGATCTCACGGTACAACTCACTAGCTCTGGCGACGATGACATCGCCCGCCTATACGCTGGTTTTAACCGCGCTGTTGATCAGCTCAATGTGATGCTGGCCCAAGTGCACGAGGCCGTCGATCAAACCGCCAGTGCATCCAGCCAGATTAGCGCAACCACCGAAGAACTCGCTGCTACCGCGCACGAGCAGTCGGCACAGACCGAAGAGGTGGCATCAGCATCCGAAGAGATGATCCAAACCATTGCTACCAACGCGGACAGTGCACATCAGGCAGCGCGCGCGGCCCAAGCAGGCGGAACAGCAGCCCATGACGGGGGACAAATCGTGGAAGCGACCATCGCCAAAATTCGAGAGATTGCAGCTGTCGTGAACGAGTCATCACAAACCGTCGAGCGGTTGGGCACGTCAAGCGAGCAGATTGGGGCGATCATTCAAGTGATCGATGACATTGCCAATCAGACAAATTTACTGGCCCTAAATGCAGCCATCGAGGCCGCCCGCGCTGGCGAGCAAGGCCGCGGTTTTGCTGTAGTCGCCGACGAAGTGCGCAAGCTGGCCGAGCGGACCACACAGGCTACGCGTGAGATTACGGGCATGATTACGCAGATCCAACAAGACACCAGCCAAGCCGTCGTGGCGATGCAGCGAGGCACCGAAGAAGTTGACCAAGGCCTTGCCCTCGCCGACCAAACGGGGCAGGCGCTGCGCACAATCGTCAGCCAAGCCGGCACCACGGCCGACATGGTTCATCTGATTGCAACAGCGAACGAAGAGCAATCGGAGACGAGTCAACAAATCATGCACAGCATCACGGCTATTTCCCAAGCTGCAGGCGAGTCGGCGCAGGCCGTAGGTGAGATTGCGCATTCAACCGAACACTTGAACCAACTCACGCAGTCGCTAACTAAGCTGCTGGCAAGTTTCTCGTTGCGCCAAGCAACACATGCAACCGAACGAGCGCCTGTTGCACGGGTCGTTCCTCGCCCGCGTAGTCGACACGCGGCCTAAGACAATTCCCCTCGACCCTCCTGCGCTCGTTCCACATCACGCATACACCTTGGAGAGACACACATGAGATCCGTTGCAATGCTGCTGGTCCTGCTATTGATGGGCGCGCTGACGCCCGCAGCATGGGCCACCGAGACGACCACACCCGGCGGCGATGACCCGCACGCCAAAACGCACCACCATAATCGGCATGCCGCCCTTTTTATTGGGCAGACGCGCCATCACGGACATAACACGTTCACGCTCGGCGGTGACGTTGCATACCGTTTCAAAGCTTTCCATCATCGGTTGAGCGGTGGGGCATTCATCGATGCCACCTTCGGCGACAGCCAGCACACCATTGTAGGGCCTGCGTTGTTCATCCACCCCCTGAGCCACCTCAAGGTGATGGTAGCACCTGCAGTTGAGTTCAAGAAGGGGCATAGCCACACAATCTTTCGTGCTGGGATTGGCTATGATGTTAGTGTCGGCGGCCTCGCGCTCACACCAGCCTACAACATCGACTTTATTGGGGGCGAAGCCGTACAAGTCTATGGTCTGACGTTGGGTATAGGTTTCTAGTCCTACACATCTTTGGAATGCAACAAGACGACCCTGCTTTTGGTGGGGTCGTCTTGTTGCATCCGCACATTTTTTGATCGTACTGCGTCAAACAACGTATACTGCATTTGTCTACACCGTTTTCGTGGCGCATCAATATCGCTTCTATGGCTCGTCTGTTTTTACTCTCGCTCATCCTGCTGTGGCCTAACCTCTTGTATGCGCAATCTCCAGATGACGTAACTGCCATCGAAGCAGTACTTGTCCAGCAAGGAGAAGCTGCCGTCATCATTGCCTTGCATCGCTCGGAGGCAGCTTTCAAGCAAGATGAAGGTGTGGACTTAGCGGCGTTGGCTCGCGATGTGATGACACGACGCCAGCGCGTGCAAGACGCATTCGAGCGGACAGGCAAACGGGCCTTGCTAACGGTAACGGCAACGTATTCGCACATTCATGCATTCGCAGCCACCTTGCACCACATCGATGCGCTGGATGTATTGGAGCAACACCCTGATGTAGCCGCCGTCAGCCTTGACAGTGGTGGTGGTGGTGGGCTCGCCGAAAGCGTCCCGCTCATCAATGCCAACCGCTGGGCCGACCAAGGCGTATCCGGTGCAGGGGTACGCATCGCTATCCTCGACACCGGCATCGACACCGACCACCCCAACTTCACCAGCGCGATTGCCGATCAAGCCTGTTTCCTAAACATCAATGACGGCAGCCGTTGTCCGAACGGAACGACAGAGCAGCAAACCGGTGATGCGGCTGAAGATGACCACGGCCATGGCACACACGTCGCGGGTATTGCTGCTGGACAAGGGCAGGAAGGGAGTCCAGGCGTAGCGCCCGGTGCCGAAATCGTGTTCGTGAAGATGCTCGATAGTGGCAATCGGTTTTGGAGTACGTCAGAGATTATGCGTGGTCTGAACTACCTGATTGCCAACGCAAGCCTTGGCGTGCAAATCATTTCCATGAGCCTTGGGACGGATGCCCAGTTTGGTGCGGCGTGCGATAGCGACCGGTCGTGGACGCAAACCGGGTTCAACGCAGTAAATACACTCAACAACCTCGGCGTCACCGTGTTTGCCGCCTCAATGAACAAGAGTTCGTCGACTACAATGGCCTTCCCAGCGTGCCTATCGAACGTGATCGCCGTAGGCGCAACCGATAAGCAGGACCGCTTGGCGTCCTACTCCAATCGCAGCGCCGACCTCGATGTTGTAGCACCCGGAACCAGCATCCTCTCCAGCCGACGGGGCGGCGGGTTGTCTACGCTGAGTGGCACGAGCATGGCGACGCCCCATGCGGCGGGTTGTGCCGCACTGCTCATCGCCGCAGGTGTTGCGCCAACGCCTGCGGACGTGCGAACCCTCATCACCAGTTCCGATGTGCGTATCGACGACCCCAACCAGAACCGCTCGTATCCTCGCCTCGACTGTTTCTCCAGCGCCATCGTCGCCGCTGACACGGAGACATTGCCCGAGGCACCAGCCAGCCTTACCCTGCACGCTTACCCAAACCCCGTGGCCGATCAACTCCAACTTGAGATGACCTCGCGCACGCCGCACCTCACGACCCTTACCGTCTTCGATGTGTTGGGCCGGGTCGTCCACCGCGAGGCAATGCGGGGCAGCGGCCAGCGTACGCTCGATACAACGCCTTGGGCGACCGGGCTCTACCTTATCGAACTCCGCACCCCATCGGCACGGCAGACGCAGACCGTGCTTCGGACGCAATAAATACCGGATCTGCATCCATTCTTGTAGGAAGGCGGCCGACGGCAGCGTCAAAACAACGCATTCGCGTCATGTGTGCGGGCGGCAAATGAGCTAGCATGGGTACTGCTTGCACCCGACCTGCTTTGCCGTGCGCTTTGCAGGCTTCTTTGAACCCAGCCTGTCTGCACCCATGGTCACCCACCTATGCTCTTCGCTTCTGCGCATTGGGGCGCTCCTGACTATTGCGCTTTTCAGTACATCTTACACGCTTGCCCAATCGCTAAGTCCGGATGGCTCGGCGCTTGCTGATGAGGCGGCTACCTACGCGGTTGTGTCAGACGCACCCATGCTGCCCGCACTGCGGTCCGACAAGGACATGACCAAGACCGCTCCGGAGACTGCGCAAGTGGGGCAGATGTTCGAGTACACGCTGACGGTTGGCAACGCCAACACTACCAGTGGTGGCCCCTTCCCGATTTCCAATGTCCAGGTCGTGGACGTATTGCCTGCGCAAGTGCGCTACGTGAGCCACATCATCACCAAGGGAACCTGCACGGTGAGTGGGCAGACCGTCACGTGCAACATCGGCAACATGGATGCCAATGAGACGGTCACAATTACCATCACCGTCGAGGCTGTGGCGGCCGGAACAGCGCGCAACGAGGCCACCGTCACGTCGACCGAGTTCGACCCCGACATCCCCAACAACACCGACGACGCGACCACAACCATCGAGCAAGCTTCGATGCCGGGATCCATTAGTGGCTTCAAATGGAATGATCTCAACGGGAATGGGGTATTCGATGACGATACGGGTTTGCTGAATGAAGAATCCAGACTGCCCGGCTGGATCATCTACATCGACCAGAACCGCAACGGTATGCGCGATGCCACGGAACCGTTTCTGCCTACCGATGCCGATGGGCGCTATACCTTTGCACAGTTAGAGCCGGGTACCTATGTCATTCGCGAAGAGTTGCAGGACGGCTGGACACAGACACTTCCTTCTAATGCCGGGGCATCGGAATACCTCATTGTATTGCAAGAAGGCGAAAACCGCGACAACGTCAACTTTGGTAATTACCGAGGGATATCCATCAGTGGCCGCAAGTTTGAAGACCGGAATGGCAACGGCATGCGAGAACCCGATGAACCCGGGCTAGACGGTTGGACCATCGAGCTACGCGATGAGGAGGCAGGATTAGCCGTCGTTGCTTCGACGGTAACCAGTTCGGTCGACTTGAATAGTGACGGGGTCATTGATCCGCTTACGGAATCAGGGTTTTATCATTTCGAAAACATTCCTCCTTTTCAACGCACATTTTTTCTAACAGAAGTTTTGCAGGTCGGGTGGGTGCCGACAGTTCCCGGGGTCGATGACGTGTTAAATGTTTTCGGACACTCTGTTGTCCCTCTTCCTGGCGAACATGTCGAAGACGTGCTTTTTGGAAATTACAAACACGCCTCTATTGGAGGTCGCAAGTTTGAAGACCGTAACAGCAATGGCATCCAAGATGTAGGAGAACCCGGATTAGCGAATTGGGAAATCAGGTTAACAGGACAGGACAACCTTGGAAACATCGTCGACATGACGGTCGTCACGCTTGATGATGTCCCGGCAACACCAGATATAGACGAAGCCGGCATTTTTCTCTTTTCCTTACTTGCCCCGGGTACTTACACGCTAAGCGAAGTCCTCCAAGACAACTGGTTCCAGACGTTTCCACAGGGTGAAGGCACCCATACCGTGACGATCCTAAGTGGCGATGCGCCGAATGAGGTGAACTTCGGTAACCGCCGTCGCCAAGCTGATCTCCAAGTCACCAAAGTCGCCAACCGCACCTCGTTCCGTAGGATGGATGAAGCGATCTATACCATCACGGTAACTAACAACGGTCCCGATGTCGCGCGCGAGGTGCAATTGCGGGATGTGTTCCAAGGCAACAATGTCAAAATCCTCGAACTGACACCCAATCAAGGATGCATCATCTTGGATGATGATGCAAATCCTAATGTAGATGTCTTCGGCGAAATTACCTGCTCACTCGGCGATCTCGAAGTAGGAGCAACTCGTGAATTGACATTACGTGTGCAACTGACCGACTTAGTTCAATCCATCAATACAGCTTTAGTTGAGGAGTTGGACAATGGCAGGACGTTTGATCCAGATACCACGAACAATGGGAGCAGCGCGATCATTGCACTCGCGCAGGCCGACCTGCAGGTGACGAAGACAGCGGATAAGGATCGCATTGGGCCGGGTGCGGAAGTGACGTACACCATCGAGGTGCGCAACAACGGCCCCGATCCAGCCTTGACACCAGTTCTGACAGACACCTTCTTTGGGAATAATGCGCGCATCCTCTCATTTGAGCCCAATGAAGGGTGCACCATCGAAGACGACGATGCAAATCCTAATGTAGACCTATTTGGTAAGATTAGCTGTGTACTCGATAGGCTGGACCCGAATGAAGCAGTTACGTTTACGCTACGGGCCGTTCTTCCAGAACTCATCACTTCGACCAACCTCGCACAGGTAGATGAAGGCGACGGGGTTGGCACCATCTACGACCCAAATACAGATAACAATGGCAATAGCGCCATCGTCGAGGTCAGTCAAGTTGGCTTGTCCGTCGTCAAGAATGCTGACTTGTCGATTGCCAAACCCGGCGAGCCGATTACCTTCACCATCGACGTCTCCAACGCGGGTCCGGGCGATGCTACGAACGTGAACGTGATCGATTTTCTACCCGGCGGCTTCATGCTCGACCAAATCACCGCGTCGCAAGGGACGTGTTTCCCAACATCAACGACCTGCGAGTTGGGAACGTTGGCCGCCAATGCGACCGCGACGGTTACAGTAGTAGCACGCGCGACCGACCAAGTGCCGATTGGGACGACGGTCAGCAACCGAGCCGTTGTGAACAGCAATGAAGCCCCTTCGCTCGAAGCAACGGCCGAGGTGACCATTGAGCAAACCCGCACGGAGCTGATCATCGTGAAAACGGCCAGCGAGACGCAGGTCCCGCGCGGCCGCGTGATGAGCTTTACGATAGTCGTACGGAATGATGGCCCCGACCCAGCCACCAACGTTTTGGTCAGCGACTTCTTGCCGAATGGGTTCCAGTTCTTTGGCGTCGATCCTTCGCCGGCTTGTGGTCCGTCGGCCAGCCAAGATCGGGTGACGTGCCTGTTTGAAACCTTGGGCATAGGCGAGTCCCAGACGATTACCCTATCGGTGATTCCAGAATTCCCTGGCTCCTACACCAACACCGCCACCGTGACGGCCGATCAGCCCGACGGCAATCTGTTGACCAACAGCTCTTCGGCTATGATTGAGGTGGTTCAGCCCAACATTGATCTGATGGTGTCGAAGGTGGTTTCTGACGAGGAGGTAGTGGTTGGCGACACGGTCACCTTTACGGTCGTCGTCAAAAACATCGGGACGGATGTCGCCCGTGATGTAATCATCGATGAAGACCCGTCGTTTGTCTTTAGGCGTGTCAGCCTCGATATCGCACCAGGCACGTGTGATCTCGATGAACGTGGGGCTGGAGCGCGTTGCCGACTCCCTGAATTGGCTCCCGGGGATTCGACGGTGATCACGCTAGCTGCTCGGATCACGCGTACAGGACGTTGGGCAAATGAAGCGTTTGCGTTAAGTGGTGAGGCCCAAGATGTGAATACCGATGATAACACGGATGTCGCACGCGTCAATGCAACTCCACTCACCATCACAATGCCAGAAGACCCCGATGAGGCGCAGGTGGCCTTGCGAGCAGCCTTGCAACTTGCGGAGGATCTGGAACTCGATGACATCATTATTGAATTTCCTGTCGTTGGGGGGAGTGTGATCCGCTTGCGTGAGTCGCTGCCGCAGGTGCGCCGGCGCATTCGGGTCCGATCTGTTCCACGGTCAGGTGGCCTAGCCGGAACGAAGCAGAACGATCAAGTCGTCATTGATGGGAGCGAATGCGAAGCGCCATGCAGTGGGCTCGTTCTAGCAGGTGGGTTCTCCGAAGTGAACGGCATTACGTTTCAGAACTTCCCCGACTATGGCCTTGTCCTGCAAGACAGCAGTCAAAATGTGGTGCAGGATGTGACACTTTCGGGCAACGGCCAAGGCGGCTTGCACATCGTCGCATCAGACGACAACCTGATTGGTGGCGACGGCGAGCAGGTAGGCAATACGATCACGAGCAACAGCGGTCCGGGCATCTTCATCGAGTCCGGCGAAGGCAACAGCATACGCCGCAACGCGATCTTCGACAACGCTGCGTTGGGCCTCGACCTTGGCGCGCCCGGCGTCACACCCAACGACGCCGATGAAGCCGATGGGGTGCAGAACTATCCTGTTATCACGCAAGTGAGCGGCGACCTGATGACCATCGAGGGGGAGTTAACGAGCACACCCAACACGCGCTTCGTCGTCGATATGTACAGCAACACCGTGTGCGACGACTCGGAACATGGCGAAGGGCAAATATGGCTGACGTCACTTGAGGTGACGACTCCGTTGGGCAGCAACACGATTGGGTTTACCGCCCAACTCGATGCGCCGTTGGGTGTGGGCGAACGCGTCACCGTCACGGCGACCAACGAGCGTGGGAGCACGTCGGAATTCTCGCCTTGCGGCCCTGCGTTGAGTACGCCCATCGAGTCAGTAGACAATGCCATCCCGGCAGCCTACCAACTCTTCGCGAACTACCCCAACCCATTCACGCGTACCACGGTATTCCAGTATGCCGTGCCGCAGGCAAGTGCCGTGCGGCTGGCCGTTTACGACGTGCTCGGCCGCCGTGTGACGACCATCGTGGACCGCATGCACACAGCAGGCACGCATCGCATTGCATTCAATGCAGATGATTTGCCAAGCGGTTTGTACATGGTACGCATGGAAGCCAACACGTTTAAGCAAGCCCGTACGTTTGTCATCGCGCGCTAAGCGCCGAAAAGAAGCAAGGGTTTCATCAAGAAACAGCCCGAATGAACGTGCTTCGTGCAGCTCGAACCAAGGGCTTCTTGGATGAGCAACTTGCATGGTTGGGATGGCTCGTCATAGCAGGACGTATTGGGGTGCGATGAAGACACGTTTCGGACGGCTGCATGGCACATCCTTTGTCTTAATGGTTCGCTACCGAAGTTGCACCTGCGCAGTAGCACCAAAGCGGCATATGGCTCCGTTCATTCGGTTAGGTTTTCCTAGTATGCCATTGTCTTATCATTTGGTGATGCACATAAAAGCAGGGCAGAAACGCAGGCAGTATTCGCGTTTGACCTATGCGCTCATCAGTACCACAAGCGGCTCCCAAGGCGGTGTTCGCGCTCCCACTAATTGGCTTTTGGGCGGGAGCATTTGCTACCGTCCTTGCCCTCCTTTTGGCTCCCCATCTTGCTCAGACACTCTTGAGTGAAGCAGGGGAGATGTCTCTATTTGGATTGGAGGCATTGATCATCGGTATCGTAGCGGTACTTGCCTTTTTACTCTGGTGGGTCCATCGGCAGAATATGGCCAGCCACAAGGCTGCACAGCAATACCGGGTACTAGCGGCTAACATGCAAGACCTGGTGTGCCAGCACGCCCCTGATGGGACTTATACATGGATTAGCCCATCTGTGGAATCCATTCTCGGCTATTCGTCCGCCGAGTTGAAAGGGACGAGCCCCTATGCCCTCTTCCATGCAGATGACCTCTTGCGCATCCAAGTCGAGTCACACGATCCCAGTCGTTCTGGCGATGATACCTCCATCCAGTACCGCATTCGCCATAAAGATGGGCACTATGTGTGGTTCGAAACGCTGACCCGACCGATTCTGGACGAGAACGGCGAGATTATACAGCTCCAAACCCATTCGCGTGATGTAACCGCACAACAAGCTGCGCAAATGGCCCTTTTGGAGAGCCAGAACTTCGTTGAAGGCATTGCTCAAGCACTTCCCGACATTCTGTATGTGTTTGACTTGGAAACACAGTCAAACGTCTATGCCAACCGCGAGTTGTACAACATGCTCGGGTACAGCGCCGAAGAAGTCCAAGCGATGGGCGAAACCATGGCCACCCAACTCTTCCATCCCGAAGATCTCCCGGCCATACAGGTGCATGGTGAGACGATGCGGCATGCAAAACGCGGTGACGTGCATGAAATCACCTACCGAACGCGTACGCGAGGCGGTGATTGGCGGTGGCTTCATAGTCGCGAAACACCGCTTCATTTTGCCAAGGATGGAACGGTACAGCAATACGTTGGGATTGCACAGGATATTACTGCGCAACGCGAAGCCAACGAAGCCTTACGCCAAAGTGAGGAACGTTTCGAGCTCGCCTTTCAAGGTTCAAATGATGGCCTTTGGGATTGGAGTGTCCTGACAAACACGGTCTGGTATTCTCCACGAATGGTCGAACTCCTAGGCTGGTCGCCTGAGGCATTCCCTCATCATTTTGATTCGTGGGCTGGAACACTCCATCCAGAGGACTATCAACCTACGATGGACGCCATTCAAGCACATCTTGCTGAACGGGTGTCCTATGATGTAGAATATCGATGCAGGTCACAGAAAGGTGTGTATCGGTGGTTCCGTGCACATGGACAGGCCGTCTGGAACGATGAGGGGGAGCCGTTGCGCATGGCGGGGTCGCTAACGGATATTCATGAGCAAAAAATTGCCGATGCGACCCTTAATGATGAACGCGAACGCTATGAGATGGCGCTCATTGGGGGGAATCTTGGAACGTGGGATTCTGACGTGAACAACCGCGTCACGATTTACAATGAGCGTTGGGCCAAAATGCTAGGCTATACCCTCGATGAAATCGTCGATGGTCACCAGTTTTTCGCTGAACATTGCCACCCAGATGATATATCGAGTGTCCTGCAAGCCATCGAAGATCACGCACAGGGGAAAACGCCATTTATAGATTTGAAAATCCGGGTACGGCGTAAAAACGGGACATGGTGCTGGGTCTTGGATCGAGGCAAAATCGTTGCGTGGAATGAAGATGGCAGCCCGGCCCGTATCGTTGGGACCCACCAAGATATCTCTGCACAGCAAGCCGCCGAGGATGCTATGCGGGAAAGCCAAGAACGTCTCGACCTTGCGCTTTCAGCTGCAAACCTTGGGCTGTGGGACTGGACTGTACCTACCAATGACGTCTACTTCAGTCCACGTTGGATGGAGATGCTTGGGTATGCTCCCGATGAGTTGCCCCAGAGCTTTGATACATGGCAAACCTTGGTGCATCCCATAGATTTGGAAGATGCTGTACAAAAGGTAACCGACCACCTCGCAGGTAAATCGACATGGTATGCAGCCGAGTTTCGGATGAAACACAAGGATGATTCATGGCGCTGGATCTCCGCAATGGGCCGACTCGTGGAGCGTGATACTGATGGGCAACCCCTTCGTGTAACGGGACTTCATCAGGACATTACCGTACGCAAAGAGGCCGAAGCCGCCCGGTTGCGCAACCAAATCCTGCTTGACCGGACGCAACAAGTCGCGCATGTAGGCGGCTGGAGCTATGAAGTTGCGACCCAAGAACTCTCATGGACAGACGAGACCCGGCGTATCCATGAAGTGCCGCTCGATTACGAGCCCAATGTCGCTGAAGCCATCAACTTTTATACGGATGAGTCTGCCCCGGTCATCACATCTGCATTCGAGGCGGCTATTGCTGACGGCACCGCTTTCGATTACGAACTGGAAGTCCAGACGGCGACAGGACGACGTATCTGGGTGCACACATTGGGCGAGGCTCAGGTCAAAGATGGCAAAACCGTACGTGTTTTTGGGACCTTCCAAGATATTACAGCTCGCAAGTCGGCCGAGGAACAGCTGCGCTTGTTTGCCTCAGTTATTGTACATGCCAACGACGCCGTAATCATTACCGATACCGAGCATCGCCACATCGAATATGTCAATGAGGCCTTTACTCGGATGACAGGTTATACGCTTGATGATGTACGAGGAAAGTCGCCCAAACTATTGCAAGGAGCCGACTCCAATCGTACTACCATCAAACGATTGTCTGAAGGTCTGGATGCATGGCAACCCACGCGCATTGAGGTGCTCAATTACCGCAAGGACGGGGCACCCTACTGGGGCGAACTGAACGTAGTGCCAATTGCGAATGAGACGGGATGGTTTACCCATTGGGTTTCGGTCCAGCGCGACATCACGGAGCGCAAATCCGCCGAACTGGCCCTGCAAGAACGGGAAACGCAATTGCAGATGGCGCTTAACCTAGCGCGGATGGGCAGTTGGACGTGGCACTTTGCGTCGGATCAGATCGACTGGTCGCAGGATGTGCACGAGGTACTCCACCTCAAGGCCAATGAGTTTGACGGGACCTTCGAAGGCTACGCGCGCTACGTTGCCGAGGTCGATCGAGCTGCATGGATGGACGCCGTTCAGGCAACGTTAGAGACGGGCAAGCCGTTCCACACAGAGCATCGAATCGTGACTCCACGCAATGAAGTCATCTGGGTGAGTGGTGCTGGCCATGTGGAAACGGGGCCCGATGGGCGTCCGGTTCGCATGTATGGAGCTCTGCAAGATGTCACGCTTCAGAAAAAGGCACAGGAGCGGTTGCAGCAATATGCTGATGAACTCGAAGCCGCCCGTGATGCTGCTGAGAAAGCAGCACGTGCCAAGAGCGAGTTCTTGGCCACGATGAGCCACGAGATCCGCACACCCATGAATGGTGTAATTGGCCTTACCAATTTCTTAATAGAAGGAGACTAGA
>CAYYHN010000010.1:0-10539 GCA_964471245.1 uncultured Rhodothermaceae bacterium
CCCAGTACGCGCCTACGTCACCTTCAGCATCCACCTTCCATGTTTCGTCGAACGAGGAGAAGTAGAACACTTCGATGCCTTCTTCCTCGGCCCACTTGTAGGTATCAACGAAGTATTTGATCGCATTCTCGAACGAGGGCACGGCACCATCCGTCGGCGTGCCAATATTTGGCCAGCCCGTTTCGCTGACGATGACTTTCTTGCCACCGCCTGCACGCTGGGCACGACGGTACATCTCTTTCATGTACAGCAGCGCATACTCCGCTGGGCAGCCTTCCCAGAATGGGTAGCAGTTGGTCAGGATGACTTCGCAGGCTTCGGTGATGCGGGGGTGCACTTCGAATTCGAAATAGGCATCCACATAGCCGACTTCGACGCCTGTGGTTGCTTCTTTCGCCCGGTTAATGTAGTCGATGAGTTCATCTTCGGTCAGATCGCCACGCAAGATTACCTCGTTGCCGACCCCTAGGATATCGGCATGCCCTGCGTTGGCGACGGCAATGGCATTTGCCATTTCCAGTTCGTTGTGCTCCTTGTCGGCATCAAGCCAGACCCCAACCATCGTCTTCAGACCCATCTCCTTGGCGATAGCAGGGATCAACTCGTTGCCTTCCGTGCAAGAGAAGGTGCGGATCCAGTGCGTGTAGGGTGCAATGATCGCCAAGCGTTCGCGAATCTGCTCAGCGCTTAGTTGGGTTCCCGGCCCTTGCCCTTCGATGTAGGGGCTGAAACAGATGCCATGAATCTTGCCGTCGAGCAGCTCTTTGACCAGAGCTTTCAAATCATCAACGGTGAGGCGAGCCACATCGAGGCCAGCCAAGGACAGTTTACGGTGGTATAGGTTCGTCATGGAAGCGCCTTTACATAGAGATGCGACAAACAAACAGGCGTCTCTCGAACAAGATCCACAGATCCCCAAAAGTCCGACAATACACTTTGTTCGGAGAGCGAACAAAGTTACATTGAATCAAGGGCCTTGTCAAGGCTTCGAGGCCAAGATAAACCAACATACATTCAGGGTTTACTACGCTTATATGTACCGGTTTTGGCGTTGTTAATCTATAGGTTTTGTGGTTGGCTGAGACGATCAACGACCTATCCAATGGTGTTTTATCGTTTTGACAAAAGCGCTTTCTAACGGAATAGATGTTAAGAAAACATAAAGGAAGCCCTTTTTATTTCAACGGTTTAAGAAGGAAGCCCTTACATCAAAACTCGGCTCGAAACCTATTGCAAGATGCGCGTAGAAGCCCGCCGTCATCCGAGAGGCAGGAGACACAACACCCTAGTAGCCTCACCTTGGGGAGACCTGTGTAGCCCCAGACGCTACCCAGCGTCGCCCCTCACGAAGAGTCCGTAAGGGCTCATTATGGAGGATAAAATCATGAAAAACATCCTTAAATATACATTCGTCGTCACTCTGAACCTTGGGCTCCTCGCCCCCATGCACGCGCAAGCGCAGGCGCCTACCGGCACCCAAGCCTGCGTAGCCGTCGTGAACAACGCGTCGGCACGCGCGCATGCGAGCACGTGTGGCCCAGTAAGCCAAGGAACACGTGCCCAAGAGCAAGCTGCGGCGCTTCCTTCATCCGTCGACCAGTACGTCGCTGACTCCTATGAGAAGCGGAGCAAGGCGTGGTGGAAGGCACTGGAGCGTCAGCTTACCCTTGCTGTTGACATGCCATACGAGCAGGTCAGCGAGGTCACACTGAAGAACATCATCTTCTTCGCTACACACCACAGCGATAAGGTGAAGCTCGACCGCGTGGCACCGCGCCTACTTGAGGTCTACCGCGAGCGCGATGCGGTCGGCTACCGCATGATGGCCGTTGCTGCTCTTCATGCCATCGGTAACGAAGGTTCGATGCAGCAACTGAACCAGATTGTGGCCAACGAGACGGAAGGTATGGTACGTAATGTCACCATTGCCGCCCTGAACGACCACTACGGCCGCCGTTAACGCGACCGGAGCCACGTGCTCCACCTTGTTCTTTGGCATGCGATCATGCATAGAAAAAGCGCCCGGTGATAATTCGCCGGGCGCTTTTTGTTGTATTCGTTGTGAGATGCAACCCTGTGCACTATCGGCTTGCCACCTCAGGCGCAAGCTCATACACCCGCACGTAGTCGATTTCCATACGGATTGGGAAGATGCTGTCGTCGATGGGGCCTCCAGCACGGCCCCACATACCGCCGACGGCGATGTTCATGATGAGGTAGTGCGGATGGTCGTAGGGCCATGCACGCCAGCCAGTGCCCTCGTTGACGTACGTGAAGTAGCGTGCACCGTTGTAGAACATGTCGATCCGCTCTGGCGTCCATTCGAGCGCATAGACGTGGAAATTTTGGTCCACGTTATCGGCTTGGACCGCCCCTTTGCGCTGCTCCCAGTTGATCCAATAGTATGCCTTGTTATGGACCGTCCCGTGCACGTTGTTCATGTCGAAGCCTACATGCTCCATGATGTCGATTTCACCGGAGTTCGGCCATGCATCGCAGGTCGCGCTGCCTTGCCACTCCTCTGGGGCACTGCACGTCGTCGCGTACTTGTACGGATCGCTTGGCAGCATCCAGATGGCAGGCCACGAGCCCTGCCCAGCGGGTAGCTTGGCACTCACTTCAACGCGGCCGTACAGGATGTCGCCTTTCCCTTGGGTCTGGATACGTCCCGATGTGTACTCGGCATTGTCGAACGTCTCCTTGTGCGCTTCGATGATCAAGTTGCCATTCTCCACGCGGACGTTCCGGTCGCGGCTGGTGTAGGCTTGGTCTTCGTCGTTCACCTTGCGTGCAGGCCACTCTACGAGGTTCCAATATGTGGGGTCGGGGGCGCCTTCGTAGTCGAATTCATCTTGCCAAACCAACCGCCAATCGCGGGTGTCAGGCTGCTGTTGACGAACGACTAAGGCGCTCAGCACAGGCTCGCCCGCGGAGGCTTCAAACGAGATGTCTAACTGTCCATCGGTGACTTCGACGCCTGGCGCCATGCGAGTGAGCGCGGAGATGTGTTTGCCATCCCGTGCCGAACGGATATCCAAGTTGTCGAGTACGAGTTCTCCTTCGGCGAAGACATCAAAGATGCGCGTGCCGCCGGGCTGGTCTTCGGGCTCGGCAAAAAGGAACTGAACATCATAGGTCCCATTTGGCATCGGCTGTGCCACAGCGATGTCGCCGACCCGGTAGGTTTTGTAGATCAGGCTGTCCTGCGAACCTTTGACGCGTTCCATCGGCTCGACCCGGCCACCGATGGCCGGATCATCGGCACCAAAGGCAACGCCATCGGTGGCTTGGTACGCTTCACCTCCGAGGTTGACGGCCCAAACTACGGCATCGGCATAGCCGATAGGTGCGATATCTTCTGTTTCCGCCTCTTCAGATGCTGCTGGCGCACAGCTCGGCAGCACGCCAAGGGCACAGAACACAATGAATACAGCGACAGCGTTCACACGATGGTTCATAACAACTCACGTTTGAATGTGGGCAAAAAAGCTCAATGACGCCCCCAAGTACAGCCTAAAACCTCATCCTAACCTAAGTTTTGACCGAGGGTCTGAACGTGGGTAATATGGCTGAAACGAGGAGGCCACGAAACGAAGTGGAGGCGTTTTTCCAGCCGTCTTCGACGCTTCGTCTCGTCTTTTCTTCATCTCCTCAGGCTTGGACAGGTAGGTCCAAACTTGAGTTATCCTACATCTCTTTCAAGCTGGAGCGCCGAACGATGAGCTCAGGCTTGATCAAATTAGATTCAGGCTCACCGGATTTGCGCCCTTGGATGCGATCAAGCAGCATCTGGGCAGCTTCCTGCCCAATAGCTTGCATGCGCTGGTTAACCGAGGTGAGATCGATGTAGTGGCTACTTTTGAGGTTATCGTACCCGACCAACGCGAAATCGTCGGGTACCTTTTTTCCAGCGTCGATGATCGTGCGCCAAGCACCAACTGCTTGCACATCACTGCATGCAAAGACCGCCGTCACAGGCGGGTCGAGTTGGAGTAGTTTCTCCATACCTTCGACGCCGGTCTCTTCGCTGTAACCACGGTGTTTGTCCGTCTCCCCTGTAACCACGAGGCTCATATCAAACGGCAATCCGGCTTGTTCAAGCGCCGCCTTATAGCCCTGGAAGCGTGTGTCCTCATCGAGTGGGCGCAGGTGTGATTTGATCAAACCGATGCGTTGGTGACCTTGCTCGATTAGGTGGGTTGTAGCGGCTTGCGCACCTGAAAAGTTATCCCACCAGTAACTATCGAAGTACTCCGACGGACGACCTACGAGTACAACAGGTGCTTGCAGGGTGTTCAATTCTTGCAGCAAAATGTCGTCCATCTGCACGCCTACGAGCAACAGGCCATCAACAGCACCACGATGCAAAAAGTTGATGAGCACTTGGCGCCGGTCGCTTGAACCCAAGTCGCAGAGCAACAAATCAATCTCTTCATCAGCCAAACACTGCCGAACACCCTTCAGCAGGGCTGTATGAAACGGTGTGGTGAACGACGGAATGGCAACGGCTAAAGCTTGTGTAGCCTGCTTGGCTAAGGCGCGCGCTGTTCGATCGGGTCGGTAGTCCAGTTCGGCGACGGCCTGTTGCACCAAGGCGCGTGTCTTAGGCGACACGTCGTCAGAGTTATTGAGGACACGCGAAACTGTCGAAATCGCTACGCGCGCCCGCTCGGCAACATCGTAGATCGTGATTTTTTGCTTCTGTGGCATCGTCTAGCGTATCGAGTTTATTCAACGGGGTCTATGCTGAGGAAAACATAGGGTTGGTAAACGCTGGGGGCATCGCCATCAACTTCTGCTCCGGGTTTGTCGTCTGCTGCACCAACGTCAGGCGTTATCGTGTACGTATCGAGGAGTTTAGACATCTTAGACCGGATGCCGGAGACAAAGCAGGCCCCAACTTAGAAGACGCCGCGACAGTTTTTCGCTAGATACACATTGATTCGGTCCACCTCGTTTGCACCTTCTGGCATATCTGCGTCGTCAAGTCCGGGATAAGACTCCTGATCCTTCCACTCTTGGATCGTTGAACTAAAAAACGCTGAAGCTGCCGCATCAGTTTCATAGATAACAAGCTCATACTTCTCTTCGAGATCCCCACCGAACCGGGTAACCACCTGCCATTCTCCGTCCAGCTTAAACGATGTATTGGTGTGGTCTGATTGCGGATAATATTTCCCATCCGAAGGCTTTAAAACGACCCAGATGTCTTGCTCATGCCCTTCTGGATACACACCCATCGATAGAATTCGGCAATCGACAGCGTCTGCCTCAACCGGTGAGATTACTTTGACCGTAGTAACAGGGCCTTCAATCGCTAATGTGTTCCCCCTAGAAACTTGCTCCATCTGACTCGTCACGTACGCCACATCCGATGTGTAGCTACCGAAAATGACCATCAGTACGCCAAGCACCCCCAAGGGAATACCCACCTTTGGGTTTATGAGCTGTGAGGTAGCGCCTTTTTTGCCAAGACTGCTGAGAACGGACACACCTATGAGGAATATCCCCACCAGTATGATCAATAGTTTTGCTGACATTTTTTTACTCGTTTAGCGTGAGTAGACTACAGTGCACCTCTTCTTGCTTCCAGCTCTGCTTTTATTTCTTTTGCTTTGTCTTCATTGAGATCGTAATTCCACATGACCAGAATCGCCAACGCCGCTGTAACAGCCGGAATTATGATATCTGCTATGCGCAATTGTACCAAGGTTTCTGCGGTTTGCGTAGCAGCATTTCCATCAAATCCGACCCAACTGAGTACAGCCCCCCCAACAATCAATGCCAACGCCTGCCCGAGCTTGACGGTCCACCAATAGATCGCACCAAACGTCCCTTCTTTACGTGGCATTCCATTCTCTAATTCGTCCAAATCGCAGACGTCGGCTGTCATACTCATCATCAAGGTGAACAGGCAACCTAGTCCGAAAGCCATCAGAGGAACGGGCATGAACATCAGGAACGGGTTCTCTGGATTGAAGCCCCACCATTTTAAACCATAACCTACGATGGAGATGGCGGTAGAAATGATAAACGCGTTTTTCTTACCCCACTTGTTCGCCATCCATGCTACTATGGGGATCACAAAGAACGCGGTAATAACGGCAAGGATGGTAGAGAACCAAGCGGGCCATGTGCCCGCAGCGGCATAATCGCCATTAAACAGGTAGAACAGGATGATGAAAAAGCTGAAGGACGCCACAATTTGAAATCCGTTGAAGACCAAAAACGTAGCACCACACAGCCTTAAGAATGGTTTGTGCCTGAACACCTCAAAGATGCCTTTGACCAGATTGACAAAGATGCCGGCCAAGTTTTTGAGTGATATTTCTTGGCGGTTCTCAATTTTACTGGAATCAATTCCCCTACAAAAAATGGCTGGTAACACGCCGAATATAATTGCGATGACGCCAACGATGATGGCCAGTGTCCTAACGCCTTCAGCTTGAGTTGCAAACAGGTCTTCATCCGCAATCAAAACCCAGAACCAAGGCACAATCATCCATGCAACCTGACCCACAATATTGGCTAATCCCATCAGCCGTGTCCGCTCAGCGTAATCGGAGGTCATTTCATACCCGAGTCCAATAAGCGGAGTGGAAAACGTAGTGTTTGCCAGAATAAACACGCAGGAGATGATGAGGAAGTACCAGAAGTTATAGGTCGTTGAGTTACCCTCATCCATCTGCCAGAGCAGAATAAACAAGAGGCCTGTGAGGATGGCACCAATGAAAATAAATGGCCGTCGTCTGCCCCAACGTGTATTCGTGTTGTCCGAGATATACCCCATGACAGGGTCAGATATGGCATCGACTATTCGTGGTAAACCACCGAGTAATCCGGCCAAAAAGGGATCCATGCCAAACGCTGTGAGCAGGAAAAACATAAAGACAGCTAACGCTCCTGGCATCAAATTATTTACCAGGTGCCCCGATCCGAAAGCCGCTTTTTGTATGAGCGGTACTCTGTCCGTTGCCGCTGTTACGTGATCTGACATGGTCGAACTCTTAAATGAATGGTTGAAGGGCTTTGGTGTCTATACGGATACCTTGGGAACTACGGCCGAAGCCTGCCTATAGCATCCTCTCTCCTCCTCACAAGTCACGATGCGTCTCTGTACACCCGTACGTAGTCTACAATCATCGTCTGGGGGAATGATGTATTCGCATTAGGTGGACCGACGTAGTTGCCACCTACCGCAAGGTTGAGGATGATGTAGAAGGGATGATCGTAGACCCATTCGCCGGGCAGGTCGCTGGCTTTGACGGACTGGTAGCGTACGTCGTCGACGTACCAGTCGATGTAGTCTTCGCCCCACTCAACGGCGAAGACATAGAAATCGGTGTCGAAGCGGGCTTGCGGGATCGTGTATGCACGGGTGACGGCTTGCCCCCCCGAGTAGCCCGGCCCGTGGAGACTGCCATGTACGATGCTCGGTTCTTGGCCACGGTACTCCATGACATCGATCTCACCACACTGTGGCCACAGCACATCACCGCCGGGCAGCCCCTCCGTCCATGCTCTGCAATTGCCTCCGAGCAACCAGAAAGCCGGCCACATCCCAGCACCCGAAGGCATCTGGATGCGTGCCTCGTAGCGCCCGTAGGTCTGCTCGAACAAACCGCGCGTCACAATCCGTGCGGACGTGTACGGCTGCCCTTGGAACGACTCGCGCCGGGCCGTGATGACTAAGTTGCCTTGCCCATCGAGCGAGACGTTCTCGGGGCGGTCGGTATCATACTCAAGCTGTGCATTGCCCCAGTTGGTGCCAAGGTCGTAGTCCCATTTTGCTGGATCGGGTGATTGATTGGCGGGACCGTCAAACTCATCCTGCCAAACCAGTTCCCATTCGGGATCGGCGTTGGAGTCGCTGTCGCACGCCGTAAACGTGATGGCGGTGAGAAGAACAACGCAGGTGAGGCAACCCAAACGCAGTAAAACGTTTTTCCTTGGGGTCGGGGATTGGAATTGCATACGTGTGAACGTTGCGGTTGCCTCATGGAGGCTCCCAGTTAGAAAGCTGCAGGCTCGTTGGCCCGCTCGATAATGTTAGGTGCCGAGAAGGCCACCTCCAGTGCAAGCGTCGAGGCACCCAATGCAATCACTTTTGCACCCAGTACACTGGCTTGAACCCTGACCCCTGCCGCCAAGCTGACAAGGGTCGATCGCTTCACCTTTTCGCGAAGCGGCACCATGAACAAATCGCCGAGGGCGGACATGCCACCGCCCACAACGACCATACGTGGATTTATGATATTAATGAGGCCCGTCAGGGCAACACCGAGGTGCTCGGCCGCTTCATGCACAACTTGTAAGGCAACCTTGTCACCAGCCACGGCTGCTTTCTTAATCGCAGCGATCGTGACGTCATGGTCAACGAGCTTATGTTTCGGCTGCCCCTCCATATGTTTTTGCTTGTAGCGCTCACGCTCTGACTGTTTGGCAAGAAGAACACGGGCACGGGCTTTGAGCGCATACGAGCCCAGATAGGTGACAAGACATCCTTTGAGCCCACAAACACAGGTAGGACCGTGCGAGTTGATCGGCAGATGACCTAACTCCCCAGCGATACCTTCTGCCCCACGGTACAACTCGCCATTGAGGATGTAGCCTGCCCCAATACCACCGCCTAACTTGACAAAGATCATGTTATCGACGCCACTGGCAGCACCCCACCATTGCTCGCCGAGTGCACCGAGGTTGGCATCGTTATCAACAAATACAGGGACGCCGTACTTTTTGCGTAAATGCTCAATCCCGCTCTGGCCTTTCCACGCAGGGAGTACCACTTCGGGAATCCGTTCAGGGTGCGTAGGATCAACCGGACTTGGGACGGACACACCGATACTCAGCAACGGTATGTTTCGTGCACCATACGAGGCAAGACATTCATCGCATAGCTTAATCACCAGCGCGCGCGTGCCTTCGGGGTCGATACTAACGGGGTGGTCGGCCGTCTTCCATTTGATCAACCTACATCGAAGATCCGTGAGTACCACACTCACATGGCTGGAACCGATATCAACACCAAGGATGCAACGAGCTTCGTCTTGAAACTCCAGCATCCGAGGGCGGCGTCCGCCACTCGATGATCCCCGTCCCACCTCATTCACAAACGAGGTCTGGAGCAACTCCTTGACGATCTCCGTGACGGTCGAACGCGACAATTTGAGTCGCCGTGCGATGTCTGCCCGCGAGATCTGGTGTTCCTGCCAGATGAGCCGCAATACGGCGTCGGTGAGGGGGAGGACCTGCGCTGGATTGTTCATCCAACGCAGGCCCTTATTTAGAGTATGCGCTTGAAGTGGAGAGGCGCCTTCCATATTGATAACATCAGCTTATTTCCGAAGCAAAACGTTATCAATATAGACAGTATTGGGGCCGGGATCAGCCTGAATCACGATCTGTGCCAAGTTCGCACGTGTGGTCAGGTCCGTGAAGTCCGTCAGTGGAATGTCGAAGCTCACCCAGTTGCCCGTCACCAGCGGCGGGTTCGTCGTCGCGTCGAACGTCAACTCGTGCGTCGTGTCATCGCCACCGTCGAAGGCACCATCAGCACCAAAGTCCACCAAGCGGATGCGGAAGAAGTTACCCATCTCCGTCGGGTCCGGCGTCCACATGTCAACTCGGAAGTGCGTCATCGCGGTTGCATCGATCGTTTGCGAGACGAACTCAATACCAGCAAAGACAAGGTTGGTGTACTTCTGCATGTCATCGCCAGCGATCACCACTTGCTCCACATCAGCGGCATCCCATGGCGCGGACCATGTGTCGACCGTGACGTTGTTGTAGGCATTGCTGAACAGCGAGATCACGTCGGCCTCAGCATAGGTAGGTGCTGGAGCCGGGGCCGCAGGCTCGGTTGCCGTCATGTTGCTGCCGTCGCCGTAGAGGTAGACGTTGTCGATGAACACCGTGTTCGGACCCGGATCAGCCTGCAACACCATCTGTGCTAAGCTCGCACGTGTCGTCAGATCCGTGAAGTCCGTCAGCGGAATGTCGAAGCTCACCCAGTTGCCCGTCACCAGCGGCGGATTCGTCGCCGCATCGAACGTCAACTCGTGCGTCGTGTCATCGCCACCATCGAAGGCACCGTCGGGACCGAAGTCCACCAAGCGAATACGGAAGAAGTTACCCATCTCCGTCGGGTCCGGCGTCCACATGTCCAAACGGAAGTTGGTCATGTTCGTTGCGTCAATCGGAGCCGTGGTAAACTCCACGCCTGCGAAGACGAGGTTGGTGTACTTCTGCATGTCGTCACCAGCGATCACCACTTGCTCCACATCGGCGTTGTCCCACGGAGCCGACCATGTGTCGACGGCTACGTCGGTGTACGCGTTGCTGAACAGTGAAATGACATCACTTTCTGGCTGCGTCGGCATCGGGGCAGGGGCCGCGGGCTCTGCCGGAGCCATGTTACCACCGTCGCCGTAGAGGTAGACGTTGTCGATGAACACCGTGTTCGGACCCGGATCCGCTTGCAACACCATCTGCGCCAAGCTCGCACGTGTGGTCAGATCCGTGAAGTCCGTCAGCGGA
>CAYYHN010000010.1:10639-17262 GCA_964471245.1 uncultured Rhodothermaceae bacterium
TGTCGACGGCTACGTCGGTGTACGCGTTGCTGAACAGCGAGATCACGTCGCTCGCAGCCTGTGTCGGGGCTGGTGCGGGTGCCGTCGGTTCGGCGTCCGTGTTGCCGCCGTTGTCATCGCCTTTGAAGAAGTAGATGTTGTCGACGTAGACGAGGTCCGGACCCGGATCCGTAATGAACACCAACTGCGCAAGGTTTGTACGGTTCGTGAGCCCAGCGAACTGCGACAGCGGAATGTCAAGGCTTACCCAGTTGTTGCTTTCCAACGGCGCACCTTCGATGACAAGCCGATGCGAGCTTTCGTCGCCCGTACCGAATGCGCCGTCCGGACCGAAGTCATTCAGTTCGATGGCGAATTGCGCCGGTGGTGTCGTGTCGTCTGGCGTCCAGATGTCCATACTGAAGTGGGTCATGTCCGTCGCGTCGATCTGCTCGGTCTCGAACGTGATACCCGCAAAGAGAAGCCCCGTGTAGCGCTTCATGTCATCGCCTGCAAGCTGGAAGTCTTCCACGTTGGCGACATCCCAGTCCGCCGAGAAGGTATCGACGGTGCGGTTGGTGTAGGCGTTACTGAAGAGTGAGATCACATCAGCTTCGGCCTCTGTCAATACCGGAGCAGGCGAAGTTGGCGCAGGAAGATCAGGGAGATCGCCTTTGTAGAACATCACGTTGTCGACATAGACGGTCTCAGGACCCGGATCTGTGACGAATACCAACTGCGCGAGGTTTGCGCGCTGTGTCAGGCCCGTGAAGTCGCGGAGCGGGATGTCGAGCGTCACCCAGTTGTTGCTTTCCAGCGGGGCACCCGAAATGACCAAGCGGTGGCTAGCTTCATCGCCGGTACCAAACGCACCATCTGGACCGAAGTCGTTGATTTCGATGGCGAACGTAGCCGGTGGCGTCGTGTCGTCGGGCGTCCAGATGTCCACGCGGAAGTGGGTCATGTCCGTCGCATTGATCTGCGACGACTCGAACGTGATGCCTGCAAAGAGCAGGTTCGTGTAGAACTGGACAGCATCACCTGCTACTTGGATCTCCGCCACATCAGCTTGGTCCCAATCGGCAGACCACGTTTCGATCGGAACGTTGGTGTAGGCATCGCTGAACAGCGAGATCACGTCGGCGGCCGGGATTGTCGGCGTCGGTGCGGCGTCGGTTGGGCCTGGCGGCGGCTCCACGACGTTAATCGTCACGCTGCCTTCAGCAGGCGTCGAGCCGATGGCGGCCGTAATCTCGGCTGTACCAATGCTCGCGGCGCGAACGACACCCTGTGCATCGACGGTTGCCACAGATGGGTTCGACGAGGTGAAGGTGTAATAGGCCGCAGCGGCGTCTACAACCCAATCTTGTCCAGCTACATCGAACGTTACAAGCGTGCCACCAATTTGATGCGTAGCACCCTCGAACAGCTCAATCGTACTGTTTTCGATGCTAGGACGTGGCTGGGCAATGGTACCTAGCGTTTCAAACTGCACCTCATCAAACCAGATCTCGAAGCCGCTTCCGTCAACGGCACCAACAGCAAGCTGGAAGAGACCACGCTCCTCCGTGAGTTGGTTCGGATCAGGAATGGGGACGATAAATTTCTGCCACGCCGTCGTCACAGGAAGCCCTTTCAGTTCCGTGACAAAGGAAGACGTTCCTGTGTTATCATTACCGAAACCAATGACCCCGATACTGGCGGTCACGCTGGCTCTGGCCCAGAACGTGAGGGCGTCGAAGCCTGACAGGTCACGCGCGACACCCGCTACGAAGGCACCACCGGCAAACGTCCCAGCAGGGTCGCCTACGCTAGGCACGGTGAATTTGAGCGAATGGGTACCACGGTACTTCACGACTTGGTCAATGTCGAGTGCGTCGACCTTAGAAGCTCCAAAGGCCTCGAACTGAACACTTGGACCAAAGGCATCCAGAAAGACCTCGGCATCGTCGGGGAAGGGTGCGGGTTGCAGCATGCTCGTATCCCGGTCGCAGCCGGTTGCAACGAGAACCATGACAAACGCCGCAGCGACGAGGCGAACGATTCTTCTAGCCATAATGACCTGCCTCCTACATTAAATTCGATTTGGGTGTGCGAGGATCGTACAGACAAGCGCTTTTTTAGCCTTAAACTGCCGCCGACCCACTACTTTGTTCGCGTTACGAACAAAGTAAGCAACACCCCCCACATTTGTCAAGTACGAAAAAACCGGGGGGATCCTACTGCCTGATTTACCGCACCAGCATCGCTTCGCGACAAAAACACGTACCCATCTCATCACGGGGTTAACTCGTTCCTATTCCTGCCTCCCTCTACCGATTCTATCTCTTCTCTACTATACCCAGACGACAACACGCTGGGGGTAATCACTTGCTCCGACTATGCCCAACGATTTTGGTTTACTTTGGTTGAGGGCGTCTCTATCCTCTACACTGAAAAGATTTTCTTCCACCTCGTTTGGCACCATGAAACCGTTCATCTCTTTACAAAAAACGTTGGCCTTGTTGCTTCTGTGCGCACTTCCTGCAGCACTCTATGCACAAGACGGTTTCTTTCGCACCGAGGGTACCGAAATTCTTGATGCCAGCGGCAACCCGATTGTGATGAAAGGCATCGGCCTTGGGGGCTGGCTCGTGCCTGAAGGCTACATGCTGCACATCGCCGCGCCCGATGGTGGTTCACCTACATCCATTCGCAACCAGATCGAAGACTTAATCGGCGCAGAGAATACGGAAGAATTCTACCGTCGCTACGAGGCCAACTATGTCGCAGAAGCCGACATCGCACAGATCGCCGCGTGGGGCTTCGACCACATCCGGCTGCCGTTCCACTACAACCGCTTCTACGACGCCGCCACCGGGACCTTCAAGGAAGAGGGCTTTACACTGCTCGACACGTTCCTCGACTGGTGCCGCACCCACGGCATCTACGTCATCCTCGACATGCACGCAGCGCCCGGTGCACAGAACGACGGCAACATCTCCGATAGCGACGGCGTGGCGCGCCTCTGGACAGAACCCGTGCCCTATCAAGACCAGACGATTGCCATCTGGACCGAGTTCGCCCGCCGCTACGCCGACGATACCCAGATCATCGGGTACGACCTCATCAACGAACCCGTCACGCCCAACGGCGTCACAACCGAGGACGTCTTCGACCTCTATAAGCGCATCACAGCCGCAATCCGTCAGCACGACACCAACCATATCGTCTTCCTTGAAGGGAACTACTACGCAACCACCTTCCTTGCGCCAGAGGACCACGAGATCTTTGACGACAACATGGTGCTCACTTTCCACAAATACTGGAATGGGACGGCGCAAAATTCCATCCAGTACTTGCTGGAGCTACGTGATGTGACGCAAGTGCCGCTGTGGCTGGGCGAGACAGGGGAGAACTCGAACACGTGGTTTTACCTTGTCACGCAGTTGATGGAGGAACACCGCATCGGCATCAACTGGTGGACGCACAAGAAGATCGAGACGACCACCAGTCCGCTCTCAGCACCGTTCGCACCCGGCTACGAAGCCGTGCTCGACTACTGGCGCGGCAACGGTCCTCGCCCCAACTCGCGTGCTGCTCGGGAAGCCCTGTTCGCTATGGCCGACGGCCTCGCCATCGACGCGTGCGAGACGCGGCCCGGCGTGCTGGCCGCGTGGTTCAACCCGGACTTCAGCACACTACAAGAGCCCTTCCGCGACCACCGCATTCCAGGTACCATCAACGCTGCGGACTACGACCTTGGCAACCAAGGCGTAACCTATTCCGATACAGGTCTGATGGCGACAACTGGCAGCCCTGGCGGTGGTAACAACGGCACCAAGTACCGCAACGACGGCGTCGACATTGAGGTCTCGACCGACCCCGAAGGGTTCCGCTACAACGTCGGGTGGATGGATCGGCTGGAGTGGCTGGAGTACACGGTGGAGGTGGAAACGAGTGGGTTGTATGATGTCGAGATGCGTATTGCGAGCCTCGGCGGCGACGGCGCGTACACGCTGTTTGTGGACGGCACCCGCCTCGGTTCGGACATCCAAGCACCACGCACCAATGGCTGGCAAAACTGGACGTCGGTGTGGCTGCGCGGGGTGGAGTTGGAAGCAGGCACCCGCACGTTACGCCTCGTGGTGCGGGCTAGCGGGGCGAACCTAAACCGAATGACGTTCCAACTCGTCTCGCCTGTCGACACCGAATCGGCACCCGAGGTCCCCCAAGCGGTGCGGCTCCTCGATGCCTATCCAAACCCCTTTGTAAACAGCCTGAACGTCGGGTTCGAGACCGCGACATCCGTCCGTGCCCGCGTCGAGGTGTACGATGTCCTCGGCCGCGCCGTAGCCCAACCCTCGTGGCAACACTATGCGCCGGGCACGCACCGCGTCACACTAACACCGGAGCTTGCTCCCGGAAGCTACCTTGTGCGGCTCCTCGTGCAAAATGGTGCACAGACGCGCTCGTTTACCAAGACGATGACGCGGCTGCGGTAAAACGAAAACCCAAGTAGTGACTACACGTCATTACTTGGGCTGAATCTATGAGACGAAGAAACGATGTGTGGAAGCGGACTTTCACGCCAACACGCATCATTCCCTTGTTTCGTTGTGGCCTCGTCTCCTCACGGACGCTGGTAGACGCGCACGTAGTCGACGACCATACGCTGCGGCCAGATGTCTGGGTCGACGCCTTGCACGCCGCCCCAGCTACCGCCGACGGCGATGTTGAGGAGCAGATGGAACGGCTTGTCGAACGGCCACTCTTCGTAGTCGGCATTGGGGTTCGCAATGCGCTCGTTGGCAAACGTGAAGTATTCCTCGCCGTTGATGTATGCGCGCAGTTCGTTTTCTTCCCATTCGAGCGCATAGACATTGAAATCTGACCGCGCTGTGGCTAACCGCATACCGTTCCCTTTCTGCGTGCCCCGCATGTGGTTGTAGGCTTCGGTATGCACCGTCGCGTGGATGACATCAGGATCGTAGCCGACGTGCTCCATGATGTCGATTTCGCCATTGTCGGGCCAGTAACCGTCTCCGTACTCATCTTGCGAGGCGAGCATCCAGATGGCAGGCCACGTTCCACGCCCGGAGGGCAGTTGCGCCCGGATCTCGAAGCGGCCGTAGGTCCAGTCGCCTTTGCCTTTGGTCACCATCCGTGCCGACGTGTATGCGTTGTTACCGAGTTGCTCTTTGTGCGCTTCGATGATGAGGTTGCCATCTACTACACGCGAGTTCCTTTCAACAGCGTTGGTATAAAACTGTAACTCGTTGTTGCCCCAACCGTGGCCGCCCACGTCGTAGCTCCACTTGGCGGGATCGGGCCGTCCATCGACATCAAACTCGTCGGACCAGACCAGTTGCCACGCATCGTCGTTGGTTGCGGGTGGCGGATCGGTGGCAACGTCATTGGAGCTGCACGACATGAGCAGCAGGACAGCTATCAAAGGCAAAAAACGCATGGCACGACGTAGGAAGCGTAAATACAACAAGCTGAGCGAAGTAAAGGAGTATTCAGAAAAGGCTTTCATGCGCCAAAGATCCCGTGTGAAGCGCATTTTACATTTTCATACATCCCAGTCTTGCAGAAAAAGTTCAGAAGCAGCTTTAAGATCGTTCCAGGATCGGGAGTCGCTTTTTTCCGGTCCATGCGGAAACCCGATGCCGCATGGACCGTTGGGCAACATGTGGGACGTACTATACCCCACTTCACGCTGCACGGGTGGTGTAACTGGGCCACCGTCGGTGTATCTGTCTTTGCCCTGTTATACGGAGGTGATCATATGTCTATGAATGCACAGAAAGGAACCTCTGTCGAGGTCTGCTAGCAACAGCCGAGGGGTTCCTCGACGTCTTCAAACCCGGCCGCGTTACCTTGGCGCCGCCGGGTTTTTTATTGCGGCGCTGGGGCTGGTAGCAGGTGTGCCTTCAACGTGGTTGCTTCGCGCCGCAGCCGTTGGCCGTTGGGTCTCGGCTCACACGTTGCACCTTGTTCAAGCCACATCACCAACATTGGAAGGTGTTGAGTCACACCGAACGGGCAGAGCAACCTCCATCAACGAGGCACCTCCCACACCCAAACGTCACTCCTGCACTTGCACGCGGAAGGTGCCACGCAAGGGGCCGCTTGGCGTCTGCACGTCCATTTGCACATTCCAGCCGCCGCCCATGCTGAGGTCGATGGTCCCACTGAGGTCGTCGCCTACAGGCGCGACGGTGGCGCTGCTCTCCATGTAGGGCATGGTGCCCATCGCGGGCATCGAAAAGACAAGCGAGGCGTCGGTGGCAGCGACAGCGTTGCCGTTCTGCAGGACGCGCACACCGATAGCGTTGGTGCCAGCGCTGAGCGCACCATCTTCGGCGAGTAGTTCGACGCGGTAGTCGCCCGATTCTAAGGCTTGGATCGGCTGCATCGCATCGTCCGTGCTGCTCGTACAGGCGCTGATCAGCAACGCCATCAGCAGCAGCGAAAGGGTACGGTTGATCATGTTCATGATGCTTCAGGGTTGACGGTTGGTTGTTGGATTTTAGCAAAGCGGGTGCGGTGCACGAGGGCGTACAGCGCGGGAATGAGAAGGAGCGTGAGGACGGTCGAGCTGACGAGGCCACCGACCATCGGTGCGGCGATGCGCTTCATCACTTCGGCCCCGGTCCCGG
>CAYYHN010000011.1:0-7178 GCA_964471245.1 uncultured Rhodothermaceae bacterium
CACCTTCTGAAACAGACGCTGCAGCACACCCCAGCGTAGCAACACAAACCCGAGGAGGCCCGTTACTACGGCGAGGTAGGCACCGGCCATACCCAACATGCTCAGTACTACAACAAAGAGCAACATTTGCACGGCAACGTGGTCTAGCCACCGTAGTACGTTTTGCCAGAGTATCCGGCTAAACATCCCCGGCCCTACTGCGGACCAAACAACAAACACACCAAGCGAAAGCAACAAGGCGAGTCCGGGTGCCATCGTCAGCAATCCGGCAGCCAATGCGACGAGTGCCAACGTCTGTGGCGTACGAAGCCAGCCATCGGCTTGAATGACGAGCGCGTCGAGTGTTACCTTGTCTAACAGCGGTCCGGCGTACGCTTTCACCTCCTCCTCGCGCGTGTAAAACCATGTCCCAGAGGCCGTAAACAGGCCTTGCGGAGTCGCCACATAGCTGGGATGGGGGCGAGATGAAGAAGCGCTAGGCATGAACGTTTGCCCTCGTAATCATCGCGTAAAAATCGTTCATTAAAGCTAACGAACGCATATTCCAGTAGTTTCAATTCTTTTTGAAAGTTAAATAAATCCAGATACACCTGCCATGCCCTTCCGCATCTGCCTCGTTTTTCTTCTGATTCTGGCGGCCTGTGCTTCCCCCGACGCAGCCAATCCTGCCGAAAACGCTACCGCAGATGATCCTACGATGGCCACAGTTTCCTTCGCCATCGACATGACGGAAGCGCTCGAACAAGGCTGGTTTGAGCCAGACAGCGATGTCGTTGGGATCCGTGGCGGCCAAGCACCGCTATCGTGGGGCGAAACATTCCCAGCGACCGATGACGATGGCGACGGCATCTACACCGCCGCATTGGCCTTCTCCGCCATCGAATTCCCCACCGACTACAAATTCAAGGTTGATGGCGAGGGCAACCCCAATGATGGCTGGGAGCATGGTTCAAATCGCACCTTTGCGACCGCCGAAGGCGACCAAGCCATCGAACGGGCCTTCGATGACGAACTCGCAGCGCAAGAAGCCACCTTTACTGGCGACATTCGCATCCATGAGGAGTTCGCATCCACTCACCTCATCCACAACCGCACGATCTACGTCTACCTGCCACCTGGCTACGAGGACGCGCCCAACCGCACCTATCCCGTGCTCTACCTCCACGACGGCAACAACATGTTCGATGCCCGCAGTGTTGGCATGGAATGGCAGATGGATGAGGCAGCGGAAGCACTGATTGCATCCGGCAAAATCGAACCGCTGATCATGGTCGGCGTCAGCAATTCGCCCAACCGCGGGCTCGAATACACGCCAACCGAACGTCAATGGCGATTCGAGATGACGCGCGCCGACGGCCCCAACTCCATCACTGATGGTCTCGACGCCTACACAGGAAGCTATCCACTCGCGATGAACCCCGAGATGAGCGCCGATTTTCGGGTAGACGATGGCGTCCTCCACATGCGCCGCCCCGACCATGATGCATTTGAGCCCCTCGAACAAGTCGACGAGGATACGTTTTTTCTGGCTAGTCAAAACATTACAGGACAATTTGTCCGCGACGACGATGGCCGTGTGGCGCAAGCGATTGCCACAAAACCACCAGAAGGCGGTGATGGGCCAGCTTATGGCCGGATGTTGGTGGAGGAAGTGATGCCGTTCATTTCAGCCAACTATCGCGTAAAAACAGGAGCGGATTTCACGGGGCTCGGAGGCTCATCACTCGGCGGCCTCATCACCATGTACCTCGGCATGCAATACCCCGACACGTTCGGGAAACTTCTTGTCGTTTCGCCGTCCGTTTGGTGGGACAATAAGGTACTCCTCGAAATGGTCGAGAACTTGCCGGCCAAGACAGAGCAACAGATCTGGGTGGATATGGGGACGGGCGAAGGCTCGATGATGGTCGACGATGCCCGCAGCCTACGCGACCGCCTCATCGACAAAGGCTGGACACTAGGCGAGGACCTACGCTACGTAGAAGCTGCCGACGCCCCACACAACGAGCGTGCATGGGCCGCCCGCGCGCCGGATATGCTGCGTTTTGCGTTTGGGACGAAATAGTCCAGTTTGGCTAAGGCTAGATACACTTAAAGTACTCGAAGGGCTGATGGCAACTGTTGCAGTAGTGCAATGCCTTGCAGGCTGTCGATCCGAATGGGCTGGTCAGCGTCGTATGGGACGAATTGCAATGCGGGCACTGTACGGTCTTCTTGGGTGTAGAGAACGGCATCCAGTGCTCCGTTGATGTCGGTTCGGGTGGCGCGATGCCGTAGGCTTTGAGTTTGGCTTTGGCTTCATCGGTCATCCAATCCGTCGTCCACGGCTCATCGAACACGGTGTTGACTTCAACGACGGCAAACCCCTTCTCCCGCATCACCACAACGATGGTGTCCTCGATGGCGCGCATAGCCGGGCACCCGGAATACGTCGGCGTGATGTCCACTTCCAGTACCTCGCCGCGCATCCGTGCATCGCGAACAATGCCCATTTCGACAACGTTGAGCACGGGTATTTCTGGATCCTCTACATCGGTCAACAGCGTCATCAACGCATCGCGTGACCATTGGGATACGGCGGCGGCGGTTTCCATCTCACACCTCTTTTCTTTCGTTTAGCGGTGGTGTTACCACTGCGCATTGGGGTACGAGCGCGGCAACACCTGCATCTCGGCAAGCATCGGCCCCAAGTGCTCGGTGTGCAACCCACTACGCCCGCCAGACGACATGTAGACGCCTTCGGGAATTGTAAGCGTCGCCGTTGTCAATACTTGCGTGACCATTTCTGTCCAGCGCGCCTGGTGCGTAGCCATGTTCACGCCAAAACCCGTCTCAGCTACGGCTTCCGTCACGTCGTCGGCCTCGAAGAGCTCGCCAGTGAAGCGCCACAACTCGTCGAGGGAAGCCTGCACGCGTTGGTTGCTTTCCTCTGTGCCATCGCCAAGTCGAATCACCCACTCTCCGCAGTGCCGCAGGTGGTAGCGCACCTCTTTGAGTGCTTTCGCCGCAATGCCAGCCAGCGTCTCATTGGTGCTGCTACTCAGGTTCTCGAAAAGCACGTAGGCATAGGCACTGTAGAGGAACTGGCGCATCATCGTGAAGCCAAAATTGCCGCGTGGCAATTCCGTAATGCGTGCGTTCGTATAGGCACGCTCGTCGCGGTGAAAGGCAATATCGTCGGCGGAGCGGCCTGCGCCTTCGAGTTCGGCGGCCAGCGTCAGAAGCGCATTGGCTTGCCCGATGCAGTCCAGCGCAATGTTCGCCAGCGCGATGTCTTCCTCGAGCAACGGCCCATGGCCGCACCATTCGGACAGGCGATGCCCAAGCACCAAGGCATCATCGCCAAGGCGAAGGACGTACGCAAATTCAGCGTTATCAACAAGCGTCGTGGTCATCGTGTCGATTGGATAACGTGTAGCATTGAAATTAAAGTGCCTAAAGGTTTTTCACACCGTGCGGCACTTTGTAAAAGTTGGGATGCCGGTAGGCTTTGTCGTTACCGGGGTCGAAAAACGGTCCACTCTCATCCGGTGAACTAGCCACAATGGCGTGGCTCGGCACGACCCAAAGGCTCACGCATTTGCCACGACGGGCATACACGTCACGCGCATTCTGCAAGGCCATCTCAGCATCATGCGCATGGACATTGCCTGCGTGCTCGTGGGCCGCGCCAGAACGTGGCTGGACAAATACTTCCCAGACGAGCCCTTCGGAGTCGCGGATAGCTTCGGGGAGTTCCATGGATTAACTCAAGTTGTGTCCAACTTTCGTGGGGTGGACAGGATGAACGGGTGGACAGGATGGATGTGTAGAGCGCTTGAAAGCAGGGTTTTCTGGTCACGTAGGTTGGATCGTGTGCTTGAAAGCGTTGTTTCTGATCACCTTCGATCCTTTCCCCCCCTACCCCTCCAACCCGTCCATCCTTCAAATAGTGCAATAAGCTGCACTATTTGAGTCGGCTTTAGGCGGCTGAGACACGCCGACGGGCCTGCTGTTTCTTGGCAAATGCAGCAGCGGCATCGCGCACCCATTCGCCGTTGGTATGCGCATCACGGCGGGCTTTTAGGCGTTCGTGATTGCACGGTCCGTTGCCCTTCACCACGCGCCAGAACTCGTCCCAATCAATCGGCCCGATCTCCCAGTTTTTGGTTTCCTTGTTGTAGGTAAGGTCTGGGTCGGGTAGCGTGAGATCGAGTGCGTGGACTTGTGGCACGGTAATGTTGACGAAGTGCTGGCGGAGTTCGTCGTTGGTCTTCTGCTTCACCTTCCAACGCAGCAAGTCGTCGCTGTTGGAGGACTCGCTGTCGTGTGGCCCAAACATCATTAGCGAAGGCCACCAGAAGCGGTTGACGGCGTCTTGCACCATCGCACGCTGCTCAGGTGTGCCTCTGGAGAGCCCAACGCAGATTTCGTAACCCTGCTTTTTGTGAAAGTTCTCTTCCTTGCAGATGCGAATCATCGCCCGCGCATACGGCCCGTAAGAGGCCTTGGCCAGCTTTGTCTGATTCACAATTGCAGCCCCATCCACAAACCAACCGATGACTCCCATATCTGCCCACGAAAGCGTCGGGTAGTTGAAAATGCTGGAGTACTTGGCCTTTCCGGCAAGCAAGTCGTCCACCATCTGCTCGCGGCTGACGCCAAGCGTCTCGGCAGCGCTGTAAATGTAGAGCCCGTGGCCTGCTTCATCCTGCACTTTGGCCAGCAGCGTCATCTTTCGGCGCAGGTTGGGTGCACGCGTGATCCAGTTGCCTTCGGGAAGCATCCCAACCACTTCGGAATGGGCGTGCTGCGACATCATGCGGATGAGTTGTTTCCGATAGCGCGCAGGCATCCAGTCCTTCGGCTCAATTTTCTCGCCACTGTTGATACGCGCCTCGAAGGCTGCAATATCTTCCATCCTATCCATATTATCGTGCAAAAATCGTCTATGTACGCAGATAACTTTCAGACCGTATCATCGCCCTGAAAGCGGTTCCAGAAACTTACAAAACAAACCTCATCAGCGCTTTGATTGTTTCTGCCGGGCATCCCCTCACACGATCTACACGCTAAAGCGACCAATCCCACTTTCTGATAGGCTTGATCTCTTTATGGGCCGTCATGTCGTGGTGGAGCGGAGAAACCGACACGTAGCCTTCGTCAATGGCTTCCAAGTCGGTATCATGGCCATCGTCGAGATTCACGAACTTGCCTTTAAGCCAGTAGTACGGTCGTTCGAACGGGTCGTGGCGTTCGTCGAACTCTTCTTCCCACCGAGCACGTGCTTGCCGAGTGATAGCGATGCCTTTGAGTTCATCGTAGGAAAGGTCAGGAATGTTCACATTAAGTAAAATCCCCGGAGGCAGCCCTTCGGCGAGGACGCGCTTGACGATAAGCCGTGCGATGCGTCCAGCCATGTCGAAGTCGCCGCCGTTCCACGCACACAGCGAGAAGGCAATGGCGTCACTGCCCAAGATGGAGCCTTCGGTCGCCGCGCTGACGGTGCCGGAATACAGCACATTGACAGCCGTATTAGGGCCTTGGTTGATGCCGCTCACAACAAGGTCAGGCTTGCGTGGCAGGAGTTTATCGGTTGCCAGCTTAACGCAGTCTGCAGGGGTGCCGTTGATGGCGTAGGCTTCCACACGGCCTTGCGGCAATTCCATCGGGTAGGCGGCGGCACGCACGGGGTTGCGAATGGTGATGGCATGCCCTACGGCGCTTTGCTCAAATGCGGGCGCTACAACAATGAGCTTGCCCAGTCCAAAAAGGGATTCCGTAAGCGTGCGGATGCCGATGGCGTCGATGCCGTCATCGTTGGAAATCAAAATGAGGGGTTCCGTCATAGAGCAGCTTCTTTGCGATGCGTATTATTTGTGATGACGGCTCCCAAACGCCTGAATGCCTCTACATTTCCGAAACGAAGCAAGCTCGGCTCAAACTTCACAGAGCTAATCGCTAATAGCTCTCCCCGTCTGCAGGAAATGCTCTTGTGCGCACGTCCTCGACATAGTTCCGAACGGCATCGGTAATCACATCGGAAAGTTGCGCATAGCGGCGTACAAAGCGAGGGTTAAAGTCGGTGGTGAGACCGAGCGCGTCGTGCGTGACCAGTACTTGGCCGTCACAACCCGATCCTGCGCCGATGCCAATGGTAGGAATGCTCAGGGAAGCGGAGACTTCGGTCGCGAGGTTGGCAGGGATCTTTTCAAGCACTAAGCCAAAAACACCGGCTTCTTGGAGCATCAGTGCGTCTTCGCGAAGTTGTTCGGCTTCCTCTTCCTCACGGGCACGCACACGGTACGTCCCAAATTTGTAGATGCTTTGCGGCGTAAGCCCCAGATGGCCCATCACAGGAATGCCTGCCGTCAGGATACGCTCGATAGTTGGTACAACGGCGCGACCACCTTCGATCTTGATAGCATGTGCTCCCGCTTCCTTCATCACGCGAATAGCCGACTCCAATGCGATCTTCGAGTTGCCCTGATAGGAGCCAAAAGGAAGATCGACGATGACGAGTGCTCGCTGTACGCCACGGACCACACACTGCGCATGATAAATCATGTGGTCGAGCGTAATCGGCAGTGTTGTTTCATGCCCCGCCATCACGTTCGAGGCCGAATCCCCGACCAAGATCACGTCGATACCAGCCTCATCGAGGATACGGGCGCTGGTATAGTCGTACGCCGTCAGCATCGCGATGGGCTGGTTCTTGGTCTTCAGGACCTGCAACGTCTGCGTGGTTACGCGGCGCACCTTCTTCATCGATGGCGCAACAGTTTGGGTACTCATGGCTCTTCCGGCTAGGACAGAGAGGATCGTCGGTGCAAGCTAGTCGCTGCCGCGGAGCTTTTCAACGAACAGGCTGTGAAGGGTGAAGCGGCTGCCTAAAGCTGCAATGACTCCAACAAGGCTGCATCACCTTCAGCGAGGGTGCCCTTGTCACGGTCGGCAAGGAGTTGGGCAACGAAGAGCGTGTTGTACAAGCCCAAAACCGTGTCGCTGCGGCGGCTGTGTTCTTGGAACCGCGTCACAAGGTCGGCGCGCTGCAACGATTCTTCGACGTAGACGGCACGCGGGCCGTGCGGACCATCGGGGGCGGCACCAGGGAAGCTTTTCTCGGGCTCGAAAAGCTTGGTACCAAAGTGGCATCCAGCGCATTGCGGATAACTAGAATGCCACCTTTGGCGGCAGCG
>CAYYHN010000011.1:7188-17215 GCA_964471245.1 uncultured Rhodothermaceae bacterium
GGCTCTGTATTCGTTTGCCCTGCCAACGCACCATCAGTACCATATACAAAGTAGTCCCAGTAACCATCGGCGCGCTTGAGCATGACCGTGGTCTCAACCAACGCATCATCCAGCCAGTGCTCACCGATAAAAACGGTGGCTATCGGATACAGCAGGCGCTCGCCATTGGCCGCATAGTCAGCCAGCGCTGCCCGAAGTGCTGATGTCCGGACCCGAATCTTGCGGCGCACCTGCGTCATTACGCCATCTACCTCAACGACGTACCAATCGCTTTGGTCTGAAGCCACGATTGCCTCCAAGTCCGCAACAGTAATAGGTGCATTGCGTGCCGTGTAATACGTTGCTTGCAATGCCGCCGAGAACTCGTCCCAGTCGAGCACGTCATCATTATTTGCATCGGCGAATGCTGCGGCAGCCGCTGGCGCACGGTCTTGCAGCGAATCCTTATTTATATAGAATCGCCCGCCATCTTCGGTAAGCAAACCCGATGCGAAGGGATCTTGTGGCTCCGCACCATACGATCCCATATAAAAAGCCAAGAGCCGCTGTTCATTCGACTTATCGAGGTCGACGCGCAAAAGGTTGCCGGATAAGCTGTCGTTTGGGCTAGGTGCATCACCCGCACAATTGAGGAGTGCAACAGCAAATAGGACGAAGAGCGGTGAACGAAAGCGCATAGGTGTTAGGAGTTGGCGTCACGCGCCATTTGGCGAGCTTGCTGCAAAAAAGCGCGGGCGTTGGGATCGCCTGGCTGGTATTGCAGCACTTGTTCGAACATGAGGATGGCGTTTGGGAATTCACCCAACTGCATATACGTCACGCCAAGATTGCCCAGTGCTGCGATATTGGTCTGATCTAATGCTACGGCACGTCCCAATGGCTCCAGCGCGGCCTCCCATTGCTCTTGCAGCAAGAACACGCTGGCGAGATTGACCCAAGCCGTGGGCAGATCTGGATCGAGCGCAACGGCTTGTTCGAAATGGGTTTGCGCTTCAATTAGGTTCTGCTGATTGAGCATGAGGAAACCGAGGTTGTTCCACGCGTTCGGATGGTGCAAACTGTCGGCGGCTAGGAGGCTGCGCAGAATGGATTCGGCAGAAGCAGCCTGGCCAAGAGCCGCATAGGTTTCGGCAAGTTTGAGTTGCGCTTCGAGGAAGGCTGGCTGCATGGCTGTGGCATCAGTAAGCGGCGTGACGGCGGCTTGGGCATCGCCGAGGTCTAGCGCGACGGCACCGAGCCAATAGGCAAGGCGCGCGTGTTCGGGATAGGCAACACGTCCTTCGGCAAAGGCCGTCCGGGCGGCTTCAAGCGAATCCTGCTCAACCAAGGCTTTGCCTAAGACCAAGTACGCCTCGGGACGCGCTCCGCCACCATCAATGCCAAGCCGCGCACTGTTGGCGATGCGCGGTAAGTAGGTCGGCAGTGTGTGCATCGTCTCGTACAACTCATAGTAGGCGATGGCTTCCTCCACCTGCGTCTCCCCTGTCGAGGCCGACGGCGTGGCCTCATCCACACGCACCAGCGTAAACGGCGATGTCCGCACGTTCATCCGCTCAATGTCAGCAGGCCGTTGCGCAGGCGGTAGGGTCCGGCGAATCCAATGGTCGGTGAACGTGACGTGTGGGATGTCGGATGTGCCGCTCTTCTGCATGTGACACGAGACGCAGTTGCCCGTCATCGACTCTGCACGAGAAGACACATCGGGGCGACCGCACACAGATTGTGCTTCGGCCAGCGCAGGCGCTTCGGCGCCACCGTGACACGACGTGCACGTCTGGTTGAACACATCTGGGCCGAGCGATGCAACGGGTTGGTGCGGGTCGTGGCAGGTGGTGCATGTCATCGCGCTCAGGTCGAAACAGGCGCTCAGCGCTAGGCGCTCGGCGTGTGAGGCAATGCCAAAGCGCTCGGGGTCGCGCTGCTGCTCTTCAATCACGAACACCGAACGGTTGGCACGTAGCATCTCGCCTGGCCGAAACGACGCCATATCTTGGCCTTCCTTGAACACGGTAAAGCCCGTCAGGTGGCATTGCTGGCACACCGAGAGTTGGCGATCCCGGTCGAGGCGGTCGATGTTTACAAGTGTGGGATCGGCTTGGCCAGAATCAGGCTCAAAGCCTTCGAGGCGTTGTTCTACATGCTCGCTGGCAGGACCGTGGCACCGCTCGCACGTGATGCCGTTGGGGACCTCGGTGTAGTGGTTTGTCGAGAATTCGCTGTGCTCCGGAATGCCGTTGTGGCACGTCATGCACTCGTTCGAGATCGGGCGACTGAAGCGGAAATTCTGCTGTTCGTATCCAGGACTCAGGTCCCACTTGCCAGCCTCTACATACCATGTCAACGGCATCTGCGTCACATGGCCGTTGACGTTCATCAGGTACGACCGCGTCGCATTGCCGGAGCCAATGACCAAGTCGGCCACATGCTCGCGCTCGTGAATGACTTCGCCGTTTTCGTCCAAGCGGAGTTCACGCTGCACGAGTTGGCCATCTCGAAGGAGCGGTTCGTAAAAATAATCGAAGGTTGGGTTATGGATCCGTAGGCCGGGCGCAAACTGTTCTGGCGCATTCGTAGGGTCGAATGCTGAAACCGACTGCCCCATGCCCGTCATGTGGTAAGATGCGTACAGGTCCTCGTGGCAACTAGCACATGTTTCGTCGCCCACGTATGTCCATGCCGCGTTGATGGCAGGCACCGCTGTTTCCGGTGCTGCCTCAGGGCGGCTGCATCCCATCAATACACCCAGCAGAAGGCACCATCCGGCCCATTGCAAATGCTTCATGTCCTCTCACATCTGGTTAACGGGCCGCACATGCTACCCACAAAGGCCCCCAAAGAAACGCAACAGAAGGATTCGTTTCAATCCGAATGTGTGCCCCATGGACTTGGAACGGTCCTTGTCTGCCATCAAATACCTTGATTTACGAAGGTGTTCACTGCCTTGCTCGCTGTTTTCGTACCTTTTTGAGCCGCACGGCGGGTACGTTCCTCAAAATGAGACGGGACTATATCCCCACGTTAGCATAACCATGACTTTTTTGGAACCCTATTACCTCCCTATAGCTGCCGCCGCTACCGGGCTGCTTGTTGGAGCGTTGCTGACATGGCTCTTTCAACGCCGTCGCATTCGCATGTTGCGTGAAGAGATCGAACAACAACGTACCCAATTGGTCAACCAGACCGAGACGATCAATCGGCTCAACTACGAAGTCGCTACGGCATTAGTGCATAAGCACAGTGGTCGACTCGACGAAAATAAGGAAGGTCATGTACAACAGTTACAAGAGCGCCTTGAGCAGAAAGATCTAGAACTGCAAATTGTCCGGCAGGATTATGAACTGGAAACCAAACTCCTCAAACAAGAGCTTGGACATACAAGAGAGCAGTTGGAAGAAGACCGCAGCGCCCTCATGCAGGGTCGCGTTTCTGTTGAGCGTGCACGGGACATGCTAGCACGTCAATCCGAACGCCTTGAAGCACTGCAACAGACGCTTGGAAATCGCAAAAGGGATCTAACAGCGGCTACCCCTTTACCTTATTCGCCAACCCCCATCGCGGTACCACGGCTTGGTCACTTTACTCCCCAAGAACCTTCAGCTGATACGATTGATGTGGCCGAAGAACCAGCACGAAAGGAAGTACCAACTGCTGAAGTGCGCCCAACTTTTGTTTCTCTACACTCCTTGCTAGAAGATACCTCCGTCAACACATCAGTGCCTATACTGGTTGGCTCAAGCTCGTATGACGATTTGACACAGATCTGGGGGATTGATGAACAGACACAAGCTATCCTCTACGATGAAGGACTCACAAGCTATGGTGCGATTGCCAACTTGACGCCTGCGCGCATCGAAGTACTCTCGCAACGTGTTGAGCAAGATGCCCGGCAAATCCAGCGGCATTGGATTGCACAAGCACAATTGCTTCAGTACAGCACGCGGTAGACGTTTCCGCAGCCGCTCAGTCCACTTCCCATGTAGCAAGCATACGGAAGGCCCCTACTCGCGTCGCGATGGCTTCCTCGTCAAGTTCGAACAGGCGAGCCGGTCCGAAAGCTTCTACGCAGTACGATGCTAGGGCGCTTCCGTAAATGACTGCGCGCTTAAGGTGCTCCAACGAATGATCGCGGTTTCGAGCTAAATACCCAGCAAAGCCACCGAGAAACGTATCACCAGCCCCTGTTGGATCTTCGATGTCTTCGAGCGGATAGGCCGGGGCGCTAAACACCGTGCCGTTAGCAAAAAGCAGTGCACCGTGTTCTCCCTTCTTGATCACCAACACCTTCGGCCCCATTGCTCGGATCTTGCTCGCCGCCTTTACAAGATTAGGCTCATTCGCGAGTTCACGTGCCTCAGCGTCATTAATGATGAGGCAGTCCACAAGCTTCAGCGTCTCGCGAAGTGCCTCAGGTGTGTGCTCGATCCAAAAATTCATCGTATCGAGCACCACTAAATCAGGCTGCTCCACCTGCTCTAGCACTTTGCGCTGTATCACAGGGTCGAGGTTGCCTAGGCACACAATGCGGCTGTCGCGATAGGCTTGGGGGACCTTGGGGTCAAACGTCGCTAACACGTTCAAGTCAGTAAATAACGTCTCACGATCATTCAAGTCGTAATGGTATTTACCACCCCAAGCAAACGTCTTACCGTCAGGGTCTACTTCTAACCCATCAAGGTCCATACCACTGGTCCGCAGGCGCTCCATGTAGGCATCCGGAAAATCGCCGCCAACTACTGCTACAAGGCGCACCGGTTCACAAAAAAAGCGGGCTGCACGCCCAATGTATGTTGCACTCCCGCCAAGCACATTCTTCTGTGCTCCAAAGGGCGTCTCGATGTCATCGACGGCGACGGTTCCAACTACGAGTATACTCACCGAATTACCTGCCTACAGCGTTGTTAAACAAACCTCGCGAAACTACGGGCTGCAGCAAGCACGTCCAACCCGGTAGCGCCGAAGAAACTACGAATCAGCCACCGCAGCTGTTGACATCCCATAAGCCGAATGGGTCGGCTTGTCCGAATAATTGTTCGCGCCGTGCCCAATACAATACGCACCAGATCACCACAGACAACCATGTTGCAGGCCCTTGTGGGCGTTCGGCCTGCACTGGCATGTATTTCGTCGGGTCGTTTGAAAACTCCTAGCGACGCGTGAAGACACCAAGGAATACACCGAGTCCAAAGGCAAGAAGCATAGATTCTGCTCGATGGGTCTCTACCCATTGTTTCACCTTGCCTATGGGATCAGTAGTTTCGTTGTCTGCGTTGGGAGATGGCAAAGCGGTTTGCTCGATAGCTCCGGCTTCGTCAGAAGCTGTGGCAGTGCTCATTTGTTGAATGTAGTTGAATAGAGTGTCGCAAGGGCTACAAGGTAGGTATCGCAAACCACTACGCCTACATACTGCCGGTCTTCTTTTCAATAAGTCCAACTTCGTTCGTGTTGTACACAACATCTACATCCATGGACCGTTTGGCTGTAAAGATTACAAGAGACGCGTACCCCCGTGCTATTGCGCCTCATTCTGTTCATTCGTCTATGGCTCTCCTACCAGTTGTCTCCAATTCAAGAAGCTACTTTATGGCCTCACGACCATTGGCTCGTCCGGTATTCACGACACATCGATTCATCGTACGCCTTCTCACGGTGCTTTTGCTAAGCACGTTGAGCCTTGTCCCCGAAGTGTTCGCACAGCGTACGACAGCCTCACCCGAACAAGCTTTCAACGATGCTTTCGCCCTTTATGCGGACCGTATTTACGGCCCCGCTAGCGAAGCCTTTGCTGCCTTCCGCGCCGACTACCCGAATCACATCAGCGCCCCCGAAGCCCTCTATTACCAAGCAGAAGCAGCGCTGGCTTTAGGACGCGAAGCTGAGGCTATTGCTTTGTTTCGCGACTTCCAATTGCGCTACCCTTCGCATCCGCTTGCTTACCAAGCACGCCTAGCACTTGGCAAGTTCTTTTACGAAACCGGCGACTTTGCACAAGCACTCACGACACTAGCTGCTGTACTGGAAGACAACCCACCCGCCGAGGTCGGTGCGAAGGCACTCTACTGGATGGGCGAATCTGCTTTAAACTTGGACGACACCGAAGCTGCGCTCCGTTACTTCCAGCGCGCTGCCGACGAATACATTGGTACCTCGACAGCGCCAACAGCACTCTATGCTATCGCCTTCACTCAAGTACGGCGCGGTCGGTACGATGAAGCCGCGCGTGCCTTTGAATTGCTTGGTGCCCGGCATCCCTCCTCGCCTTATGCCCGGAACATTGGCTTGGCGTTGGCAGAGGTTTATTACGAGTTAGGCGACTTCCGGCGGGCTGCTTCCGAAATTGAGCGACGCCTACCAGAGTTAAGTGTAGAGGCACGTGAGCGCGCCATCTTCCTACTGGCAGAATCGTACAATCAAGTGCGTGACAGCGGTAACGCTATTGTCAACTACCGCAAGATCACGGAGCAAAACCCCGATAGCCCCTATTTCCGCCGCGCCGTGTATGGCCTCGCATGGAATTACCACTTCGAAGGAGCCTACCAATGGTCTGCTGAGCAGTTTGGTCTGGTAGCCGACGGCATGACCGACGATCTAGCGGCCGAGGCCACGTATTACCAAGGCGTCAACCGCAAGCTCGCCTCCGAGCCGATGGCTGCTGTGGGGCTATGGCGGAGCTTACAAGAGCGCTGGCCGAACCACGCTTTAGCACCGCAGGCGTTGTATGAACAAGGCATCACGCATTACGAGCAGCGGCAGTGGGATGAGGCTAATGCAACGTTTGCCCTCTTGCTCAATACGTATCCAAATACGGAGTTAAGGGGCGAAGCGCTCAACTTCCTCGGGAACACATACATAGCCCTCAACGACTTCAACCAAGCCCAGCGAGCCTTCGACGCCGCCATTGCGATGGACGCGGCACCGCAAGAGCTCAAGCAAGAGATCGCCTTTCAAAAAGCATGGCTGGATTATCGCAACAACAATTTCACGGCAGCGAGTTCTGCCTTCATGCAATTATACAATGCAAATCCAACCGGCGAACGCGCAGGCTCCTCGCTTTTTTGGGCTGCGGAAAGCTTCTATCAGCAAGGTGCACATGATCGAGCTATCGAGTTGTTCCGTAACTACCTACGGCAATACCCCGATGGTGAGCAAGCTACTGGGGCGCACTATGCTCTAGGCTGGGCCTTCTTCAAAAAGACTGACTATACCAACGCCATTACTTCCTTCGAAACATTCTTGTCAGCCTACCGTGAAGATGGCGATTACGTACCCTACCGCACAGATGCACTACTCCGGTTAGCCGATAGTTACTACGCTCTGCGACGCTATCCTGAAGCCATCCGCACCTATAACCGCGTGGCAGCTTCTGGTGAGGACGAGGCACTCTACCAGAGCGCCCAAGCCCGTGCAAATCTTGGTGATGCCTTCGAGGCGATCTCGCTCTTTCGCGAATTCATTGCGGAGTACCCAGGAAGTGAGTTCCGCGAAGAAGCCCAATACTCGCTGGGTTATCTCTTCTTCCTAAATCAAGAATACGATGCTGCCATCGACGCTTACAATCAGCTGATCGCGCTCGCACCAACCGACCCACTAGCTGCTAAAGCCCAATACGGTATTGGTGATGCCCTTTTTAATGCGGGGCGTTACGAAGCCGCCCTCGACGGCTACTACGATGTACTTCGTCGCTACCCAAACAGTCCTTTCACTGCCGATGCAGCCGTTGGCATCCAGCAAGCTGGCATCGCCTTGGGTGATACGGAGCGTGCAACAGGAATGATTGATGCTTTTATCGCAGCAAATCCAAATGCACCCATCGTGGATGTACTGCGTTTCCGGCAAGCAGAAGTGTTGTACCAAGCTGGTGATGCGGAAAGTGCCCTAAGCCAGTTCCAACAGTTTATACGAACTGCACGTGACACCGAATTGTTATCGGATGCATATTTCTATCTCGGGACTATTTTCCTTGAGCGGGACATGCAACGTGAAGCCGAGTCGTACCTTAGCCAGTTGGTCTCACGTTACCCCAATAGCGGCCGTCGAGCTGAAGCAGCGAATCAGTTAGGCAACCTCTACCTCTCGCAAAGCCGACCGGGGGATGCTCTGCAGGTCTTCAGGGCAATGGAATCTTCTGGAGGAATTGATGCCCGCAGCCTAGCCCAAGCCCGCTACGGCCAAAGCGTAGCGCTCCTCAGCCTTGGCCGAATAGGCGAAGCAGAAGTGCTACTCCGTGATGCCATCAACAGCGCCCCAGATGCACCGGAAACAGCTTTGGCACGCTTGGGGATGGCACGCATCCAAGAGGAACGCGGTCAATTTGGAGAAGCTGCGACGTTGTACCGTAGCATCATACAGCAAAGTCCCGACGAAGCCGGTGCTGAAGCGCTCGTTCGCCTTGGCAACGTGCTGCTCAACCAAGGCAATCCTACGGGTGCCATCGATGAATTGGGACGCCTCGAAACACTCTTTGCAGGCTATCCCAACTGGGTGGCACAAGGTTTATTGATTCAAGCCCGCTCCTTTACAGCTATGGGTCAAACGGGCGAAGCCAACCGCTTGTACGACAAGATCATCAACGAGTACTTCGATACACCACACGTGACTACAGCCGAGCAAGAAAAGGCTCGTCTCTGACGAAACCCTACTGTTCGCAAGCGCCATCCATTCTTGTGGCAACCCGAAATCTACTATGAAACGACACCTAGTTTTCCCTCTCGTGTTGATGTTGCTTCTTCCTGTGCTTCCGGCCTTGGCGCAGGATGGCGACCCAAGCCAAGACCCCACATTGCCAGATTTAGCGGCACGTGAGTTTGAGATTCGGGGGCAATTGGAGATCCAGTTACCCTCACTGGAGCGCCAACCCCTCGTAGGCTTTAATCCCCCTCCGCGTATGGCGCAAGTGCAGACGGGTCGACGGCCATTTACGGCTGACTACAAGCAGGAAAGTGTCGACTTACCGCCAAGCCCGCTGCAACGACCTGACCCACCAGCTGTTTCGGCACTTACGCAAGGCATCCCTCAACGAGGTGAGATTGGCGTGATGGCAGGCAACTATTTCTCGCGAAGCGGCTATGCCCACGTTGGTGGCCAAGCTGGTAATGGAGGCGTCTGGTGGAGCGACATAAACTACCATGGATCGGATGGCGATGCCGTTTTTGAGGATGCACCAGAGATTGAGACACCATATGATGCACTCGAAGGACTACTCGGTGTGCGTGTACCTGGCCAACGCGTTGGTATGGCAGCCACCGTTCATGGCTTTACAGATCAGTACACACTGTATGGCGTTGAGCGTGCAGTAGCCCTCCCTGCTCAGCCCAACCGAGATGGTTTCGGCGGTGGTGGTTCCATTGAACTGTTTAGCGGTGCTACGGCACCCGATGCACGCATCCGGTTACATGGCGAAACGACGCGCTTCGAAACCGAAGGCACTCAAGGCCCTGCCCCACTGCCCGAGCGCTTTATCGAAGAGCAGCGTATAGGTCTAGATGGTGAAGTCCACGTACCATTTGGCCCATACCTCGGCTACGTTAAAGCCGAGGCATCAGGTGCACGGTTTGATGGCAACACCGTCACAGATTACACCAGCTTAACGGCTCATGGCGGTGTTGGTGCGCGTTGGCGTACAGTAGGTGGCTACGACCTTACCGTAGGTATCCACGCACTTACCTTCGATGCGAGCCGTACGTCGACGACAGGGATCGGTGACTTTGAGCGGTCTGGTGTATACCTCGCCCCGCTAGTGCGCATGAGTTACAGTCCTATGCCAGGCCTGATAGCCTACGCAGAGACGGAGCCATTCGTTGAAGATGAAGGGCTCAATCAGCTTTTCCGAAACAACCCATACTTGGTTGATGATCTACGCGTTCAACCGAATGTGTTTACGGTCAATCTTGAAGGTGGTGTACGCTATTTCCTCGGTGCAGCCCAATTGGTAGGGCGCGTGGGCTTTCAGGAGTCGCCAAACTATCGCTATTTCGAACGTGCACAACCACTTGAACGCAATGGTTTCTCACGCGGGCTCACTACTGCGCGC
>CAYYHN010000012.1:0-17077 GCA_964471245.1 uncultured Rhodothermaceae bacterium
CGGAACTCCTCGGGAATCTGCTTGAGGGCTTCCTGAATGTAATGGTCTTGAATGGTGCTTTCGGTATGCTTGTCCGGAGAGAATGTTTCGTCCGGGATCTCGACTTCATATTCCTCGTCGTCGCGGTTGACGGATTGGAGCGAATACAGGCGGCGGCGCTTGCGCTTGCGGTATTCCGAGCGTGCAAGGTTACCGGCGATCGTGTAGAGCCACGTCGAGTATTTGGCAATCCGGCGGTACGAATGGCGGTTGCGGTAGACACGCAAGAACGTTTCTTGCAGCAAGTCCTCGCATTCCTTCATGTCGCCGAGGAAGCGGTAGATGTAGTTGGTAAGCGGGTCCTTGTAGCGACTGACCAGAATGTCGAAGGCTTCGACAGTGCCCATCTGAAACTGGGACATCAGGTCCTCGTCGCTCATTTGCGTTAGCGCATCAAGATGCCGGTTGTTCGGGTTGGTCCGAACGCGGCTTTTGAGGACGGTGGTTTTTGTGGTGTCGGTCATTAGGTACTCCTGCTAAGTCAAGGGGTTCTGGTACCCTTGGTCTGTGAGGGTTCGCCTCGGTTACGAAACCGGGACGAGGCGGCGGAGCATCAGCGTCAGCACCAGGCGCTCATCACGTTGAGCCCCTCCTTTAAGCTCGTAGTCGGCGGCGAGGAGCGTCTGAAACGCGCCTTCGATGGCCGGCAAGTCGAAGCGCCGGAGGCTGGCGAGATACTCTTTGACAAAGAACGGCGAAATGCCCACCCGTTGAGCCATATCGCGGTCTGGCATGCGCTGGGCCTGACACACTGTCAGAACCCATAGCTTGGTAAAGTAGCTTGTCAGGACAGAAACGATGCGAAGGGCTTCGCCTCTGCGTGTCGATGCTTGTTGCAACAACCGTTCCGTAATTCTCATCGCGTCGGGGTAGCGCCCGGTGCCGATGGCTTTCTGCAGTTCAAACACATTGAACTCGCGCGTCTGGCCGCTAGCACGAATCACATCGTCGGCGACGAGGCGGGTGCGTTCCCCCGCGTACGTAGTTAACTTATCGACTTCATGCACAGCCGATTCAAGACTTGTGCCAACAAAGTCGGCTAGCATTTGCACGGCGGCAGGTTCAATCTCCAAGCCCCGACTGCGCACGTGTTTGTTCAGCCAGCCAGTCATCTCGTAGGCACGCAGCGGCTTGCACTCAGCCCAGACGGCGTGCTGACGAAGTGCCCGGTACGGGTGGGCCGAAAGATTCGGCTTACCCGAGCACTGCAACAGCACGACAGCCGTAGGGTTGGGGTGTTCGGCATACGCGGCGAAGCGACGGTTGTCTTTCAGCTTGTCAAAGTCCCGAATGATGATCACGCGTCGCGTTGCCATCACCGGATAGCTGGCACAAAGACTCAGGGCGCGCTGCACATCAATGTCCGGCCCATACACAATGTCGAGGTTAAAATCCCGTTCGTGTGGGGCCAGCGCATGTGCTATCAGTGTTTCCTGCAACGATTGCATCAAGTAACGCTCATCTCCATACAAGAAGTAGAGCGGCTTGAAGTTATCGTTCCGGAAAGCGGTGTCGAGTTGTTCGTAAGCGTGCCCTTTCGGGGCGCGTTTCTTCGCCATTGAATATCGTGTCAGCGGGGTGTGGTCTGATCGAAGATCGGGTCTATACGTGACAACCCTTTGGCATAACCCGAAGGCCACCAAAGGGGGATCGGCACAGATGTCGTATCAACGACGGTGCAACCGCTTTTCGTATCCAGTGTGACTGTATGAACAGCCCGGCGCGCAGACGGCACGCCATAAAAAGTTCCCTTGCCTGCCGGAATGTACAACTTTTCTTTATATCGCGATAGTAAAAACACACTGTATTTGTAGGGATTTCTCCCCAATTGTTACACGAATGCGTACGAATTGCACGTCATTCAGGCCCAACTGCACAAAAGAGCCTATTTGGGCAAGGCTTCATTGCGATCAGTGAGGCGACTTTCATGAAGGCGATATCCAAGATCACGCAGCAGGTCGGCGTCTTGCTGTGTGATGCGATGGGCTAGCGCGAAGAGGTGCATCTGTTTGTCGCCCAGTGTAATCGCTTGTTGCCACGTAGCCGTATCGAGTGCAGATAGACTGTTGACCACGGCCCTACGTGCTTGCTGTACACGGTTGAGGAGTGCTAGAATCGGTTCGCTGTTCCAGTCGTTGGCCGTGGCTAAGTCGGTGTCTTGGGGTAAGGCCATCGGCTCCGTGCGGTTGCGGAGCAGCGGAGCATGCACCTGCTCATCGCGCAGCGCGAGGATGCCATAGATCTCCTTCATGGAGAAGTCGTCGGGCATAGGGCGGCCTTCTTGCACGGCTTTGGGCACGCGGTGAATGAGCCGTTTCTGCATTTCGACCTCGTCGGCGAGGTAGGCGACTTGGTCGAGCAACATGGTGCGAAGGGCGTCGGGATTGGGCTGGGCGGTCGGCGCGGGCATGCGACTGGGTGGGTTTTGGGTAGACAAAAGCGGTAGTACTAAACAGACACAAGGGCGAACCGATCGTGCGGCTCGCCCTTGTGTGTGAACGACGGGTTCTGGAGATGCCGACTAGGCGTCGCCAGTGGTTTCTTCGAGTTCCTGCAAGCCTTCCTGTGCGAGCCACGTCAGGAAGGACGGGTTGGTGTCGCGGTTGCGAAGGCTGTGGTGGTTGTTTTCCTCTTGGAAATCCCAGTGCTGCCCAAACTGTTGATTTTTAGCGTGATGCAGATAGTCCAAACGGTCTTTGAGCTGCTCGGAAGGCACCAGCAGACGCTCTAGGCCAAAGATGGCTTCATCGCGGTTGTGGAACGTCAGGTCGTATTCCTTCGACATCACGATGGCCTCTTCAGGGCACACCTCTTCGCAGAACCCGCAGTAGATGCAGCGCAGCATGTTGATCTCGAACCACTGCGGCTCGCGCTCTTTTGGCCCTGCCATCTCTTGCGACTGCATCGAAATGGCCATTGGCGGGCACGCGCGGGCGCACAGATTGCACGACACGCAGCGTGGGCGGCCTTCTTCTTCGACTAGCACCGGACGGCCCCGGTATCCATCCGGCGGATACCATTGCTCTTCCGGATACTGGAAGGTTACCATCGGTTCCTTCGCCATCTTGCGGAACGAGTAGCCCAGCCCTTTAAAGATTTCGGGCAGGTACATCCGCTCCCAGAAGTTCAGCTTGCGCTCATTCGGTGTCGCATTGTTTACTGGTATCCCAGGCATGGTCAAACTAGGGTTAGTCGGTGGTTGTCGCGGCAGAAGATACAATACGCCCACCAGTATCGGTGGGTCCGACATATGAATCAATCGTTTATTGCTCGTACAAGCTATGCGGTCTGATTCACGCTTACTTCATCAAAGAAGTGGACTGAACAGCTTGAGCTTAAAACGTTCATAACATCCATGTGGGTGGATTGTGTAAACAATCGTTGTCGTTTTACTTCTTTTTGAAAACGATCGTTAACGGTACGCCTTCAAACCCGAAATGCTTGCGGAGTTGGTTTTCAAGATAGCGCTGGTACGGTTCGCGTATACCTTGCGGATGATTAGCGAAGAACGCAATGACCGGCGGCTGTTCACGGACTTGCGCCGCGTATTTGATCTTGACGTATTGGTTGCGGTACGTCGGCGGGTGGTGGCGGCCTACGGCAGCGAGCATCACTTCGTTGAGTTGGCTGGTTGGGACGCGCTTGCCGCGCTCCTTGGCAACAGCGAGCACCGTGTCGAGCAGGCGGTAGACGCGCTGCCTAGTGACGGCCGAGATGGTGATGATCGGGATGTAGTCGAGCGTTTGCAGGCGATCCTTCACCAGCCGCATGTAGTCGCGGGCTGTGTTGGTCTCTTTTTCGATCAGGTCCCACTTGTTGATGGCGATGACCAAGCCCTTTTTCATCTGCTCGGCCTGCCGCAGCACCTTGATGTCTTGCGACTCCAGTCCTTGGGTGGCGTCGAGCAGGAGCACGGCCACGTCGCAGTCTTGGATGGCGCGCTCGGTGCGCAGGTGTGAGTAGAACTCGACGTTCTCTTTGATGCGCGAACGGCGGCGCAGGCCTGCGGTGTCGACGAGGACGATCTCGCGGCCGTGGTACTTTACCTCAGCATCGATGGCGTCGCGCGTGGTCCCGCTGATCTCGGTAACGATGGTGCGCTCCTCGCCGAGCAGCGTGTTGGTTAGCGAGGACTTGCCGACGTTGGGGCGGCCAATGATGGCCACGCGCAGGCGGTCGTCCTCTTCCTCGTCATCGGCGTCCGGCAAGGCTTCGACGACGGCATCCAACAAGTCGCCGGTGCCAGAGCCGTTGATGGAGCTGATCGGATAGACTTCGCCGAGGCCAAACTGGTAGAACGTCCCGGCTTCCCAGCGGCGCGTCTGGTTGTCGGCTTTGTTGGCAACGATCAGGACCGGCTTGTCGGTTTTGCGGAGCAGGGCGGCCATCGCTTCGTCGAGGTCGGCGATGCCGACGGTGACGTCGACGACAAAGAGGATGACATCGGCTTCGTCGAGGGCAATGTGGACCTGCTCGCGGATGGCGGCCTCGAAGCGGTCGTCGGAGTTGGGCACGAAGCCACCGGTGTCGACCACGGCGAAGGTCGCCCCGTTCCAGATGGCACTGCCGTAGATGCGGTCGCGCGTCACGCCGGGTTCGTCGTGGACGATTGACTGGCGCGACTCGGTTAGGCGATTGAAGAAGGTGGACTTCCCGACGTTGGGACGCCCGACGATGGCGACGAGCGGCATGGCTTCGTTGGTTTGATGACCATCCCGAGACGAGTAGGGAGATCAGTGATAGAGGTTAATGGATTGGAAACCCTGAAATTTCGAATGATGGCTCTTTTGCCATGTTTGCATACACGTCAGTTGTGACGAAGGTAAAGTCTTTATTTAGGATGATCATTCCGTCAAGACGTTCAGCAAGGTCACAAGCGAGTGATGCTAGGGTTCGTACGGTTGGACGCATGTCGTCAGCTTGCTTAAAACCGTAAAGCTCAATGTGGCCTTGAGGCGTCCAGCCTAGAGCAGATTCGGCCTCTGGCCCTAGGTATGAATCTGACCCCAGTGTAATGTGCACATGGATTGGTTCATCTTGTGTACCGAGAAATAGCTTCCATACCTCACGGTCGCGCTCAAAAGCAGCATGGAATCGCTTGGCGCGGCGAGCGAGTCGTTCTTTGACATTCGATACCTGCTGCGGGGGCCATTCTGGCAGGACGATAGCTACAGAGGGTCCCATGAATAATGAGGTTGTGGCCTTCGGCGTTATGCCATATGCGAGCGAGAAGCGGACAAACGCTATCGAATGCACCACTGAAGCAGCCAGTTCCGTGTGGAGCAGTCTGGTTTTCGTGAATCGGGGTTGCGCGAGTAAGCTGTAAACGTTTACATTGCGCTGAAACCGAACTTTGCGCGGCAAAGGGTTGAAAAGGCGGTAGCGCTTACATTATGCTTGCCCGCCCACCCTCGGCCGATTGGCTGTTCCCTATCTCTTTGAATCATCCCACCTGATTCCATGCCGCAGTTTCAACTGGCGACGATCGACTATGTGATGGTCGTCCTCTACGTCATCTTTATCGTCTGGCTCGGGTTCTATTTTGCCCGAAGAAACAAGTCGGAGGACGACTACTTCTTGGCGGGCCGCTCGCTGACGTGGTGGCTAATCGGGTTTTCGCTGCTGGCGTCCAACATGTCGTCGAGCAGTTTGCTGGGGATGACGGGAGAGGCCTACAGCCGGGGCATTGCGGTCTACAACTACGAGTGGATGGCGGCGGTCATCCTCATCTTCTTCGTCATCTTCTTCCTGCCGTTCTACCTCAAGACGCGCATCTTTACGATGCCGGAGTTCTTGGAACGGCGCTTCGATGAACGCTCGCGCTATTGGTTCTCGGGCATCACTATCCTCGGCAACATCGTGATCGACACGGCGGCGGGCCTCTACGCAGGTGCGGCCGTCATCCAGATCCTCTTCCCCGAGGTGCCGATGTGGCAGTCGATCACGGTGCTGGCTGTTTTGGCGGGCCTCTACACCATCGCGGGTGGTTTGGCAGCTGTCGTCTACACCGATGCGGTGCAAGCTGTGCTGCTGCTCCTAGGGGCGTCGATCATCTCCTTCACCGCCTTCAGTCGCGTCGGCTCGTGGGAAGCCGTCACGGAGGTCGTGCCGCCGGAGGCGCTCAGCATCATCCTGCCCGCCGACGACCCGACGTTGCCGTGGACAGGGCTTATAACCGGGGTTTTCCTGCTCGGCTTCTATTTCTGGACGAACAACCAGTTCATGGTGCAGCGCGTCCTCGGTGCGAAAGACCTCGATAACGGCCGTTGGGGTGCGCTCTTCGCCGGTGCGCTGAAGCTGCCGATCATCTTCATCATGGTTCTGCCGGGCACCTTCGCCCGCGTCCTCTACCCGCTTGATCAATACCCGGCACTCGCCAACCCTGATTTCGTCTTCCCTACGCTGATGTTCGACCTGCTGCCCGTAGGTCTACGCGGACTGATCGTGACCGCACTCATCGCTGCCATCATGTCCTCCGTCGACTCGACGCTGAACTCAGCCTCGACGCTCGTCACGATGGACTTCGTGAAGAAGCTGAAACCGAAAGCGGATCGAGCCTACTTGCTGTGGGCCGGGCGGATCTCAACGTTTGTCTTCATGATATTCGCCGCGCTTTGGGCTCCCCAGATCATCAAGTTCCCGACCATCTGGCAGTACTTGCAGGAGGTGCTTTCGTACATCGCGCCGCCGGTCGTTGCGTGTTTTGTGCTCGGCATTTTCTGGAAACGCAGCAACCGCCACGGTGCCTTCGCGGGCTTGGTCGGCGGGCACGTGGCCGCGCTTGGATTGTTCGTCATGCGCTCCATCCTCGACATGCCGTGGGCGCAGTTCCACTTCCTCTACATTTCGGTTGTGATTGTGCTGATTGCCGCTGCGATCATCGTAGTCGTGAGCTTGATGACGGAGCCGCCTGCTGAGACCAGCACCAAAGGCCTGACATGGTCGCCGCAGCTCTTCCGTGAGGAAACTGCTGAGTTGGAAGGCGTCGCGTGGTACAAAAACTACCGCATCCAAGCTGCCATCTTGCTGGTCTTCACGGCCATCTTTGTGGCCATGTGGGCGTAGCGCTCGCGTAGCTCACGTGTACTTGGGACGCTCGGCATAGCCTCGCTTTTGCACAGTCGCTGCGCTCCCTCTTGGTACTTGGTTGGTTCTTCTGAGGGGCCAGCCAAGTACCGAAGCGAACACCAGAACTAAGTGCCCGCACAGAAGGTGCGTTATTATTATGGCGACAATCGTTGGGCTCGGTGAAGTCCTTTGGGATGTCTTTGCAGATCATAAACGTCCGGGCGGCGCGCCGTGCAATGTGGCGTACCAAGCAGCACAGCTTGGGCATCGTGGCATTGTGGCGACGCGCGTAGGAGCGGATGCACTCGGTGAGGAACTGGTGACTTTCCTACACGGCCGGGGCGTCGACACGTCATGTATTCAGACGGACCAAGAGCATCCGACGGGCACTGTAGAGGTGACGATCACGGATGGCGAGCCATCATATGTCATTACCGAAAACGTAGCGTGGGATTACTTGGTGCTCGATGATCGCCTGCGCCACATCGCCGCCACGGCCGATGCCATCTGCTATGTCTCACTCGCCCAGCGCGCTCCCACGACGCGTGCGACCATTCAGGCGATGCTCACGATGGCACACCCGGACGCCCTGCGTGTCTTTGATGTGAACCTGCGGCCACCCTTTATAGATGTAAACGTTCTCATCGATTCGTTTGCCCACGCTAACGTCGTTAAGATGGGCGAGGGAGAGGCGGAAGACGTGGCGCGCCTGCTCGGACGTAGTGATCTCACGAACTGGCTACTGAATGAGCAGGGTGCCGAGGTGGTCTGTATCACGCGTGGCAAAGATGGCGCCGAACTTATCACAAAGGAAGCCCAAGCTCTGCGCAAAGGCGAGCGCGTCGACACCTCAGGCGGCGATGCCGTAGGCGTGGGCGATGCCTTCCTCGCCGCCACGACGCACGGCCTGCTCCGCCGCTGGCCCCTCGCCGACGTGCTTGACTTCGCTAACCGCTACGCTGCGCTGATTGTGACGAAGCGCGGCGGTATGCCAATGCTCTCGAAGGCAGAGCTTGCAGCGTTTCTGTAGCCTCCTTCAAGTTGTGTGGTATACCACACAACTTGAAGGAGGGACAGGTTGGACAGGAGTAAAGGGTGGAAGGTAGTAAGAACACGGCTTTTTCCCTGTTCACCCTTGCTAAACGACTTCCTTTCCACCCCACGAAAGTTGGACACAACTTGAGTTAGCCTAAGAGGTGGGTGTCGTCCAAGTCTTTTGCTGCCTCGGCGGCTAAACCAATGCTTGCAAAGCTTGGGTGGGAGCCAAGACACACTGCTCAGACAAGGCTAGAAGCGTGGCCTTCTCGTCCAGTGTCATGCACAGCGGAAGCTGGGCAACGCCAATAAGTCGGCGCATCCACTCCATCCCTGCAAACTGCAGCATCAACACGGGGTCGAAGCCGCGGGGTGCGTCGTACTGATTCAGCACCGCTTGCACGATCGACAGTGGTTGCTTGGCAAACAGGAGGTGGGCCGTTAAAACGCCGACATCATATTCCGCTGGTCCCAGGAAGCAGAACTCGGGGTCGATGACGTAGAGTTGATTGGCCCCGACGAGCCAACTGCCAGGATAGTAGTCCCCGTGTAACAAGGTGCCGCCGTCATTGGCTAAGTAGTGCTCGCCGAGTTTGGTGATAGCGCGGACATAGGCAGTGTTCTCCTTGAGGCGGTTGGCATGGTCCTGCAATCCCTCCGTAATAGCATCAAGATCAAGGCCGTTGGTTGGCACGAGAGGGAAGTGAAACAGGTGCTCATGGTTGAGTCTGCGCATCGCCCGATTCTCCAAGACGGAACGCGGCGCATCGTCGTATGAGCTGTTATGGAGCGCACTCAGCCAGCGGCACAACATGGGCAAGGCCGACGCGGCGTCGTGGCCATGCTGATACCATGCGGTCGCATCGTGTAGGGTGCCCAAGTCCTCAAATAGTAATACGCGGGCCTCAGGAAATGTGGCCAACAGCCGTGGCATCGCCTTGGTAAGCATTGGATTCGATGCAACAGCCCCATAAAAAGCGGCCTCTACCAAGGCGCGATCATCAGGTGCGGCAATCTGCGGATACTTTTCTACCCACGGGCGCGATTGCTTGAAGATGAATGTACGCGTTGTCGTGTGGATGCGAAAAACCGCATTCATGTTGCCGTCGCCAGCCTTGCCAACCTGCTGGATAATCTCTCTAGGTCTCAGCCACCCTTCGGCTTCGAGAAAGGCATGGATGGCCGTAGGGTTATCCTGTGTAAAGAGCGGATATGTAGCAGAAGCAGACATGGATACAGACTGAACAATGAGACTTGGTTGTGGCGAGCGCACTCAACATAAGGGTTTCCCTCCGTTGATACGCCGACCGTAACGTTACACATCGGGCGTATCCCATCCAAGCGTGCGTAGTCGGACCCACTCGGTACTCTTCTCGGATTGGTTCGCGGCGAATTCACGGCCTGTTTTGCGTCTCCCAACGTTGCTTCGAGGTACACGCCTGAAGCGCGACGGGTGATGACGAGGTTCGTCGATTCGTCCCCGTCTAAATCAGTCTGTTGGCTGGATTTTGCACCCTCCAGGCTATGTTGTTTGATTCAGCATGGTCCGGCTTTATAGGGCATGGCTCATCTTTTTTCCGTCTGGCAGCGCACATGTTGACGCACCTCTGACACCCCTCAGCCTTACCTTTTTCTTAACAAACAAGGCCGAATCTTTCTCGCAGTTCCTGACGTACGGGTCGCGAAGTGACTGGTCAGTCACATTTTGCCGCCCTGTTCACCTAATGTTAACACACGCTGCTTGCATGCCTGCTTTGTCCCGTCGTGAACGCGAACGCCAGATGCGCCGTGAGGCCATGCTCGATGCAGCCCGCGCGGTCTTTGCTGAGAAAGGCTACACCCACGCTACGCTCGACGAGATTGCACAGCGCGCTGAGTTTGGTAAGGGCACGTTGTACAACTATTTCGAGGGAGGTAAGGAGGCCCTGCTGTTTGCTGTCTTTGACGATCTGTACAACGGATTCCACGACATAATCCTCGCCGCATTTACTCCTGAGCGCTTGGCCGGTCGTGCCTTTCGTGCCGTGCTCCAACAGTTCATTGAAGACATCCTGACGTTTTTCTGGGAGCAGCAAGATCTGTTTATGATCCTCATCAAAGAAGCCTATCGGATGACGTTTGGCGAGGATCAGGAGAAGGCACAGTATTTCATGAAGCACCATGCCCGCATGGTGGGCACGCTGGCGAAGCCACTTGAAGCCGCCATCGACCGAGGTGATCTTCGCCCACTCCCGCCGCATGCCGTTGCACACATGGTGCTGGGCAACGTCGAAGGCGTCGTGATGCACATGACGTTCCGGCACATGCAAGATGGGCCGTTTCCTGTGCCCGAGTGTGGGCCTGCTGCACCGCCTACGCCCGCCGAAAGTGCGGCCTTCCTAACAACCATGCTTTTCGATGGCCTAAGTGGCCCCGATTCTATTCCCGCCCCGCAACCCATACACCAACCGCATGCCACGTTATCTGAATAAATGGGCTGGCTGCGCCCTGCTTGCGCTGCTGCTGGCGACTGCGCCACACGCCAAAGCGCAAATTCAGCCAGCCAGCACGACACCTCTCACCTTGACGCTTGACGAAGCCATTCAGATTGCTCTCGTCCAGAACTACGCCGTTCGTTCGGCGCGGCTCAACGTGGACAATGCCAATGCGCAGATCCGCGAGGCGTGGGGGCAGATCATGCCACAAGTGAGTGCCAACAGCAGCTATACCCGCAACGTCCGCCAAGCCAACCCGTTCTCGGGTAGCTCGGCCGGTAATCTGTTTGGTTCGCTCGGTTTCATCGATTGGCTGGCCTTCAACGAGCAAGCCCGCACCGACAGTGACCCGACCACCAACGCCATCGCGTTTGGCGATTTCCTTGCACGGCAGCAGCAAGGCCTAGACGACGCAGGCATTGTCATCGATGCCAGCGACAACCCGTTCGCCGTCCCAAACCAATTTCAGAACACGATCTCGATCACACAGAAGGTGTTCGACATTCGAGCGTTCTGGGGGATTTCGGGCGCTGAGAAGTTCTTCCAAGCCCAGCAAGAAGCAGGCCTCAACCGCCAAGAGCAACTGCTCATCCAGCAAGTGAAGCAGGCGTTCTACGGTGCCTTGCTCGCCGAGGAACAGGTGCGTGTGATACGGGCAAGCGAAGGCCGCACGCAGGTGACGCTGGACGAGATGGCTAAGCAGGTGCGCCAAGGTGTCCAGCCGAAGTTCCAGCGCCTGACTGCCGAGGTCGAACTCGCCAACATCGAGACGCAACGGATCCAGACGGAGAACCAAGCAGGTACGGCACTCGACAACCTGAAGATGGTCCTCGGCATGCCACAGACGCAGGCCGTTTCCCTCCGAGGTGCGCTCGACGCCCCCGTCTCGACAGACTACTTGACCGTCAGTGCCAGCGATGCCATGACGACGGCGCTCGATCGCCGCCCTGATCTGTTGCAAGCCAACATTGCTGTGGAACTGCAACGTTTGCAGGCTAGGGTAGAGAAGGCTGCCCGCTACCCGACGCTCGATGCGTTTGCTAACTTCTCCTACATCGGTAACGTGCCGGACAACCGCGACTTTACCGTCAGCGACCCGAATGATCCCTTTCGCTTCTCGCGTGGAAGCAATGGCTTTTTCAGCGATTCCTACTGGGATCAGACCATTGGTGTAGGCTTCCAGCTGAACTGGACACTGTTCAATGGCTTCCAGACGCGCTACCGCATTCAGCAATTCCAGATAGCGACCGAGCAGGCGAAGATTCAGGAAGAGCAACTGCGTGAGTCGGTACGGATGGAAGTGGAGCAAGCGCGTCGTGACTTGCGCAACGCACAGCAGCGCATCACTGGGCAGCAGCGCAACGTAGAGCGCGCCGAACTCAACTACACGTATGTTCAGACCCGCCTCGGCGAAGGAGTCGCGACGCAACTTGAAGAGCGACAAGCTTCGGACCTACTGGACCAGAGCCGCCTCAATCTTTTGCAAGCCGTCTTTGACTATAAGGTCGCTGAAGCAGCCTACGAAGCTGCCCTTGGTCTTCCGCCCGAAGCTACTGTCAGCAACACGAATATTACGAGCAACTAAGCTCGCCGTCCTCACGAAAACGATGCATAGAAGAGCCTAGAACGTAATGAGCGCCAGACGGTAGACGTTGTGTCCCAACCCCCAACCCACTTCGCCTCTCCGTTTTATCACCTTCTCGGCTCGGTCCCAAGGACCATAAAACGACAAACAACCCATGACCTCTATCCAACCTTTTCAACGCGTCATTCGCCTGTTCGCGTTGCCCCTGCTGCTGGTTGCCTTGGTGACTGGCTGTGCCGAAGCTGATGGCGCAGACGAGAACAACGGTGCGAGCAACAGCGGTACTGCCACTGAGGCCGCCACGACAATGCCTGTCCAACAACGCAGCGTACGTGTCGAGACGATCACCGTAGAGACGACAACATTTGCGGACATCATCGAACTGACCGGCGAAGTGGAGGCGTTAAATGATGCCCAGCTTTCGGCGCAGACTGCTGGCACCGTGGTGTCGCTGCTGCCGCTTGGGCGCCGGGTGAGTAAGGGCGCAACCGTTGCGCAACTCGATCCTGACCTTGTTAATGCAGCCCTGAAGCAGGCCGAAGCGCAGGTGATGGCTGCTAAGGCGCAGTTTGACCTCGCGCAGGACACCTATAACCGCCAAGAGCCGCTCTACCGCGATTCAATTATCAGCGCGTTGGAGTTTGCGTCGGTACGTACGCAGTTGGCCCAAGCCGAAGCGCAGCTTGCGGTGGCTGAAGCTGGGCTTGCCCAAGTCGAGGAGCAATCAGCCAACACGAAAGTGGTTGCACCGTTCAGCGGCATCATCGAGGAGCACCTCGTCGATGAAGGCGAGCAGGTGAACCCGGGTGTGCCCGTAGCGCGCGTCGTCAGCACGGCCCGTGTGAAGGTGCGCGCTGGTGTTCCGGAGCGCTTTGCTGGGGATATTCGCACAGGTACACCGGTGCAGGTGGGGCTCCGCACGAATGAGGAGACAATGCGGCAAGGTCGTGTTGGCTTTGTTGGCAGCGTCGTCAACCCAATGAACCGCACATTCCCCATCGAGATTGACCTCGTGAATGAGGACGGCCGACTGAAGCCGCAGATGGTGCTCCAACTGAAGGTGACACGTGCGACAATGGAAGACGTGCTGACTATCCCGCAGACGGCCATCATTCGCGATGAGAACGGCACCAGCGTTTTCGTTGTCACCCAGACGCCTGACGGTCTGCCGAACGCCGAACGCCGCGCCATCACCCTCGGCCCTGCCTACGGCGGCCGCGTCGTCGTCACCCAAGGCCTCCAGTCCGGCGATCAACTGATCACGGCTGGCCAGACGAATGTGACGGAAGGCGACGGCGTGGAGATTGTAGGGTAAAAGGGTTTGAGGCTGTTGGCTATTGGCTGTTGGCTCCGGACCCGAGCCATTCGACCGTATTGACGTGCTATGCGTGACTACAAGGAACTGCGAGTTTGGAAGCATGCGCATCAGTTGACGCTCGATGTTTATCGAGTGACCAAGTCATTTCCAGCCGAAGAACGTTACGGTTTGACTAGCCAACTGCGACGTGCGACATCCTCAATCCCAACCAATATTGCCGAAGGCTCCGGCCGTGGCAGCAATGCTGATTTTTGTCGCTTTCTTTGGATTGCGATGGGGTCAGCTGCCGAAACGGATTATGAACTCGTTCTCGCCCGCGATCTCGGCTACCTCAGCCCTGATGATTACGATACTTTCGCTGAAGCACTCGCTAGCATCAAACGCATGCTGAATGCCTTCATCCAACACCTAAGCAATGGCTAATCATTGGCAATCGGTCACACGCTGAAAACCCAACAGCCAACAGCCAACAGCCAACAGCCAACCCTGCCATGAAAATCACGAACGCCGCTATTAATTACCGCACCAGTGTTGTGGTGCTGACGCTCATCTTCGTCATCGGTGGGCTGATCAGTTACGTCACGATCCCGAAGGAGTCCTTTCCTTCGATTGAGATCCCCAACATCGTGGTGACGACGATCTATCCCGGAGCCAGCCCAGATGACATCGAGTCGATCATCACGCAGGAGATCGAGCGCGAGGTGCAGGGCATCAACGGGATCAAAGAGATCCGCTCGACCTCGACGGAGGGCGTCTCGACCGTCATCATCGAGTTCGACCCGGACGTATCCATCGACGACGCGTTCCAGAAGGTGCGCGACAAGGTAGACATTGCCAAAGCCGAGTTGCCGGACGACGTGGAAGAGCCAATCGTGAGTGAGATCGACTTCTCCGAGTTTCCGGTGCTGACAATCAACCTCGCCGCGCCGTACTCGCTCTCGCGCCTCAAAGAGGTCGGCGAAGACTTGGCTGAGGAGTTGGAAACCATCAGCAGCGTTCTCGAAGTGACAGTGACCGGTGGCCTAGAGCGCGAAGTGCAGGTTAACGTCGACTTGAACGCGCTGCAAGGTTACAACATCACGTTCAACGACGTGATTGGGGCCATCCAGACGGAGAACGTCAACCTGCCGGGTGGCTCCATCGATGTGGATCGCCTCAACTACCTCGTCCGCGTGGATGGTGAGATCGAGGATCCAGCCGAGATCGAGAACCTTGTCATCGACGCTCCCGGTGGTATCCCCATCTACGTGCGCGATGTGGCTGATGTCGTATTCGGGTACAAGGACCGCTCGTCCTATGCCTATTTGCAGGTGCTGAAGGTAGAGGACGAGGCCGACGAGTTGGTCGAACTCTCCGAGGCCGAGCAAGAGCGCTTGCAGGTGATCAGCCTCGGCGTCAAGAAGCGTTCGGGTGACAACATCTTAGAGACGGCTGAAGCGGTCCAAGCGACGTTGGCGAGCTTTGCCTTACCTGCTGGCACACGCACGGTCATCACAGGCGACCAGAGCGAGCAGGTGCTCATCATGGTCAAGGACTTGGAGAACAACATCATCAGCGGCCTCATCTTCGTGATCGCCGTGCTACTGTTCTTCCTCGGCGTTCGCAACGCCACGCTGGTCGGCATCGCCATCCCGCTGTCGATGTTTATCTCGTTCATGGCCTTCCAAGTCATGGGCCAGACGCTGAACTTCGTCATCCTGTTCTCGCTGATCATCGCCCTTGGGATGCTGGTGGACAACGCCATTGTGATTGTCGAGAACATATATCGATTCGTTGAACAGGGGTACGAGAAGTTCGAGGCTGCGAAAAAGGCGACCGCCGAGGTCGCCGGGCCGGTTGTTGCCTCGACAGCCACAACCGTCGCTGCCTTCGCGCCAATGCTGTTCTGGCCAGGCATCACCGGCGAGTTCATGAGCTACCTGCCGTTCACGCTCATCGTGACGCTGCTCTCGTCGTTGTTTGTGGCGCTCATCATCAACCCAGTGCTGACAGGCATCTTCGTTCGCCTCGAAGGCGCGGAGCATCCGAAGCGCTCGCGCACGGCCCGGCTCGTATCAGCCATCATTATCGTCGCCATCGCCGCGATCTTGGCCGTGACGAACTGGAAGACGCTGCTGGTGTTAGGCACGGCGATTCCGGTTCTCTACCTGATCCATACGCGGGTCTTCAGCAAAATTGGCGGGGCGTTCGTAGAAAAAGGCCTGCCGCGCCTGATGGAGGGCTACCGTGTGTTCCTCCGCTGGATGCTGGAGCGTGATTACAGCTTGCGTACCGTTGTCAGTCAAAAAAAGGGTACCCTTGCTATTGGTGGCATCTTGGTACTTCTTGGCACCATGATAGCCGGCACGCCGATGAACCCGGAGGCAGGCATATCAGCAAGCGAGCCGCTTGGGCAATCGCTAATGGGAGGTGGCATGCTCTTGGTCTTGGTGGGAGCACTAACCATGCTCATTCGTATTAAAGACAGCATGTTCCGCAACACGCTGGCGCTCGGAAGCTTCACCTTAGGCTTCGCTATCCTGATCTTTGGTGGTGTCGTAAGCGGTCTTGCTGGGCAAGAAGCTGGCATGATCCTGATGATTCCAGGCAGTGCCTTATTGCTTCTGGGATTGCTAACCATCATCGTACATGCCTTCGAGGTCATGTTTACCGGCGGTTGGAGTTCGTTCCGTGGCGGCCTCTACTTCGCAGGTGTCATGTTGGTCATTGTGGGTCTAATTGCGCTTGGCCCTCGCGAAGTGCCCGTCTCTGACATCGTCGGCCTGCTTGGCTTCCCGCTGATGATTGCATTTGTCGGCATGCTGGGTGGGTTGTTTCGTCGGCGTAGTCAGCGAGTACTTACAGTTTATGGTCGTGATAGCATTAAGTCTTTTCATAAGGTTATTCTGTCCGGCAACCTCATCCTGACGGACAACCGCGCCAAGCTGCTCAACGGCGTGATGGCAAGTCTCGTAGGCGTGTTGGTGCTGTTCCAGACGGCACCGACGGGGGTAGAGTTCTTCCCTGACACCGACCCGAACCTGATCAACATCACACTGGAAGGCCAACTCGGCACCAACATCGATGCGAGTGATCGCTACGCCAACGAGGCGCAAGAGCGTGTCGAGACGCTGCTGCGCTCTGATGCGATGGCCGAAGCCAACATCCGTAACCTGATTACAGGTGTCGGCGTGAGCGCCGACGCCGAGTTTGGCGGGGGCGCATCCAACGCCGAACGCTCGCGAATTACGCTCAATATGGTCGACTTTGAGGACCGCCCGGTCTCGACGAAGGAGACGATGGCGCAGCTCCGCAACGAGCTGAAAGGCATCCCCGGCGTGGACATCGAGTTTGGCAAAGACAGCGCTGGCCCGCCAGTTGGTGCGCCGGTCAACATCGAGGTGTCGGGTGAAGACTTCGATACTATCGTGGCAATTGTACAGGAGTTGAAGTCTCAACTTCGCGAAGCCGCCGACACGGGCACGATCCCCGAACTGGTCGACATCTCGGATAACCTGAACACCGGCCGTCCAGAGCTGCAAGTCAACATCGACCGCGAGCGGGCCGCACGGTTTGGAC
>CAYYHN010000013.1:0-10965 GCA_964471245.1 uncultured Rhodothermaceae bacterium
CGGCAAGCCTCACAGCAACGGCAAGCCTCACAGCAACGGCAAGCCTCACAGCAACGGCAAGCCTCACAGCAACGGCAAGCCTCACAGCAACACAGCCGGGGCCAGCAACAGCGGACGCACACGCGCACGCACAACAACGCCGTGCCCGGCGATGGCGCACGCGGCGTCCATCCGCAGCCAGAGAACCGACGGAATCAGCAAGGTATGCGATAGACGTCGGATGCTTCAACCCAAGTTGAATGGAGTACGTCTGGCAAGGTCCGTAGGAGCTTGATGTGACGTATGCTTGCCCTCCGATGGTGCGGCCCTCAATTGGATTAAAACTAGTCCGAAAAGTTAGGCTTAAAACGATGAAAAGGACGCGTCTTAAGTTATGTCGATAGAGCACATTTTTTGGAACTATCAGGCAGGACATCCATAGCAGGGCCATCTCAGATTACGCGTCACGCGACGTTCTACTCATCAAAGCATTTTGGGTAAGCATACATGGAACTGAAGCACTCTTCAAAGACGAGCTACAACGTGAACAGCGAGGGCGGTTGCCCTTTTAGCGGCGGTGCTCTCAAGCGCAGCGCAGGCGGCGGAACGTCCAACCGTGATTGGTGGCCCAACCAATTGAAGCTGCATATTCTCCGGCAGCATTCCGTCCTGTCCAACCCGATGAGGAAGGACTTTGACTATGCCGCAGCCTTCAAGACACTCGACCTCGAGGCCGTCAAGAAGGACCTCCACGACCTGATGACTGCCTCGCAAGACTGGTGGCCGGCTGACTATGGTCACTACGGCCCGTTCTTCATCCGCATGGCGTGGCACAGCGCTGGCACCTACCGCATCGCCGATGGCCGCGGTGGGGCCGGAGCCGGTACGTTACGTTTTGCCCCACTCAACAGCTGGCCCGACAACGCCAACCTCGACAAAGCCCGCCTCCTGCTCTGGCCCATCAAGAAGAAGTACGGCAAGAAACTCTCATGGGCAGATCTCATGATTCTCACGGGCAACATCGCGCTGGAGTCGATGGGCTTCAAGACGTTCGGCTTCGCAGGCGGACGCGATGATGTGTGGGAGCCCGAAGAGGATGTGTATTGGGGCTCGGAAACCGAATGGTTGGGTGACAAGCGCTACACTGGCGACCGCGAACTCGAAAACCCACTCGGTGCTGTGCAGATGGGCCTCATCTACGTCAACCCCGAAGGCCCCAACGGCAAGCCCGATCCATTGGCTGCGGCGCGTGACATCCGCGAGACATTCGGCCGCATGGCGATGAACGATGAGGAAACCGTTGCTCTGATTGCAGGCGGACACTCTTTCGGTAAAACCCACGGCGCGGCCGATCCCGAACAGTACGTCGGGCGCGAGCCAGCAGGGGCGACCATCGCCGAGCAAGGCACAGGCTGGAAGAACACGTATGGGACAGGCGCAGGCGTGCACACCATCACCAGCGGCCTCGAAGGCGCATGGACGACCACTCCTGCAAAGTGGAGCAATGATTTCTTCAAGCACCTCTTCGAATACGAGTGGGAATTGACCAAGAGCCCAGCCGGAGCCCACCAGTGGAAGCCCAAAGATGACGCGGGTGCAGGCACGGTGCCGGATGCACACGACGCCGCTTTGCGGCATCAGCCGATGATGTTGACGACGGACCTCGCGCTGCGCATGGATCCGCTCTACGAGCCGATCTCCCGCCGCTTCTACGAGAACCCAGACGCATTCGCTGACGCGTTCGCCCGCGCATGGTTTAAGCTGACCCATCGCGACATGGGACCGCGTGCCCGCTACCTCGGCCCCGACGTGCCCGATGAAGTGCTGATCTGGCAAGACCCCGTTCCCGCTGTCGACCATACACTTATCGATGCCGATGACATCGCATCGCTGAAAGCACAGGTGCTCGCATCGGGCCTGACGGTGTCCCAACTCGTCTCGACCGCATGGGCCTCGGCGTCGACATTCCGTGGCTCCGACAAGCGCGGCGGGGCTAATGGTGCCCGTATCCGCCTCGCGCCGCAAAAGAACTGGGACGCCAACAACCCAGCCCAACTCGCCGAGGTGTTGGCGACGCTCACAGGCGTGCAGCAGGCGTTCAACGATGCCCAAGACGGTGGCAAGCGCGTTTCGCTAGCCGACCTCATCGTGCTTGCAGGCTGCGCAGGTGTTGAGCAAGCCGCCAAGGACGCAGGCGTCGACGTGACCGTGCCGTTCGCGCCGGGTCGCACCGATGCTACGGCAGAGCAGACGGATGTGGAGTCGTTTGCTGTACTGGAGCCCGCCGCCGATGGCTTCCGCAACTACGTCAAGGGGCAGCACACAACCTCGCCCGAGGAAATGTTGGTCGACAAGGCGCAACTGCTGACGCTTACAGCCCCGGAGATGACGGTGCTTGTTGGTGGATTGCGTGCGCTCGGAGCCAATTACGACGGCTCAGCACACGGCGTCCTTACGGATCGTCCGGGCGTATTGACCAACGACTTCTTTGTCAACCTGCTCGATTTCGGGACGACATGGACGGCGACCTCGGATGCGCAAGACGCCTTCGAAGGACGCGACCGCGCCACTGGCGACGTGAAATGGACTGGCACCCGTGTTGACCTCATTTTCGGCTCGAACACCGAACTGCGTGCCGTCGCCGAAGTTTACGCCTGCGACGATGCACATGAGCAGTTCGTGCACGACTTCGTAGCCGCATGGGACAAAGTGATGAATCTTGATCGGTTTGATGTAGCCTAGTGCTGCATTAAAATTGAAAAGAACAGAAGGGGCAGCTTGGCAACAGGCTGTCCCTTCTGTGTCTACATGCTTTGACCGTGCTGTTGGCTGTTCGTCCGTAGAAAAGACGCAAGATCTCAGCGCTATACATTGCTTAGGCCAATAAATTCGATCAGCGCCGCATCCCCGAAGCGCTGCTGTTCCTTGTATCGTGAGGCATTGGCATACATATAGCTGAACAGCGGTTTGGTACTGCGGAACGATGTGTTGTCGATGTACACCAAGGTACCTGTGCGGAATTTGGGTTCGAGGAGCTTCAGCAGCGGGAGGTAGAGGTCGTTCCAGCCGTCGAGTAGCAGAAAGTCAATCGGAGCAGGTACGTCGCGTAGGGTTTCCAGCGCATCACCTTCCCGAAGGTCAATAATGTCATCAAGGCCTGCATCCTCGAAGTTTTGCTGCGCAATCTGGCACTTGGACGGCAGGATTTCTGACGTGATAACCGTGCCGCCCGTCTGCTGGGCTGCCGCGCCAAGGTAAAGCGTAGAAATGCCAAAGGAGGTGCCAAACTCCACGATGTTCTGGGCTTGGATGCGCAGCAGGGTCTCGTAGATGAATTCGCCAGCCTCGCGTGAGATCGCGATATACGTATCGGCCATGTCCTCCGGCTTCAACTTGCGAAAGAGGCCTTTCGAGAGCCCCAAGGCAATTTTGCCCATTTCGCGAGAGGCTTCGCGGAGCAACTTGTCAAGAACGTTTTGCGCTTGGGCAGAAATGGGCAAATGCATATCGCTTCTTATGAGCGTGCTCGATTTTTGTAGTGGAACAGAAAGCCAATAGAAAGCAGGCCTGGCAAGAGGAACATCAAGAGTGATTGGATGACTCCTGTTGCATCTGTGATGATGCCAGCTTGGAGTCCGGCAATGAGGTCAAGGACATCCATACTCAGCCGAGCAAGCAGGGCCGTCAGAATCGAATAAAAAGTTCGAAAGACCCAAATGCCAAACACCATAGCTAGTGCAAGGGCCATGTAGCGCCCGGCAGAATTGAGCATGATAAAGTCGCTGGCACCGCCCGTGTCGATACCAAATGCTTCCATCATGCCATTCCCGTCGATGAAGTTGTATAGGCTGAAACAGACGCTCCACAAGGTCAAGTACGCCGGTAAGATGTACCACCATTTTGGAAGAGAGAAGGATAGGTCTGCTTTCATCGTGCTCGTCGCTTATGGGAGATGTCTGTAGCTTGTGTTTAAAGCTACAGGGCACGTACCATCCCGCTCAAGTAGTCAAATAACGATGCCCTAGTCACTATATCCTGACTAGTTGGCGACACGCTGCTTATATCCCGTACGGTCTACCGCCAAACAATAGGGCTTTCCATCCCAGGGGCTTGCAACGTGTGTTATCCGAGTAATTCCTCGACGGCGCGTTTGGCGGAGCGTGCAGCGGCGTGGACGCTGCTCCAGTCGTCGCCCGTCGTGTAGGCATCCCCAGCGAAGTACACCGTGTCGTCGATGCTGGTGCCTAGCGTGCGCACCCGCCGCCAGTTCTCGTGGTCGACCACATACGCGCCTTGGGCGTAGGGCTCAGCGTTCCAATTCTGGAAGATATGCTTCACATAGCTCGCCGAGGCTTGGTTGTCATAGATAGCATCCAGTTCGTCCAGCATGTAGGCAATTAAAGCATTGTCGCTGAGGTCTACATACGGCTGCGTACCCGTGCCGACAGCGAACAAGCCCAAGATGTGCCGCGTTGTGTTTTGCCCGTAGGCGGCGTCGTAGTAAAGTTTCTGCCCGGCTGTCTCTGGCACGATCTCAAACGCCGTAAAAGTCGGGTAAAACTTGGTGCTGAACTCGATAAACGCTTTGCAGCCATCCCAGACGGTTACCTCGGCAATCGCCTCGGCCTTGTTGCTTGGCAATGCTGGCGTAAACGTGATGGCACCACGCTGCAGCATTTTGACGGGCACAGCCACAATGACTTTTTCGGCCTCAAACGTCTCGTTCGCCGTACGCACACGTACGATGTCGCCACTGTAGTCAATGGCTTCCACGACGTTGATAAAGCGGATCTTATTTTGCACAGACGGCGTGATGTAGGTGTCGAAAAAATCGAACCACGTGCTGCCGATAAACTTTTGGTCGATGGTAAATCCGACGTCCGCCACGCTGATTTGCTCGCCTTGAAAAAGCCCGAAATCGACTGCTGGGTCGTACGGTGTGGTCGCAACATCCACGTTGACGGTGCTGTCGTTGACGATCTCCTCGAAGATACCCGTCGGCACGTGGACCCACTCGGCACCTAAGGGAATGGGGAAGTCGGCGAAGTCGCGGGTGCGTTTCATGCGTCCGCCTACATTGCCTGATGCTTCGAGGATAGTGAAGTCGATGCCTTGTTGGTTGAGCAGGTACCCTGCGGTCAGCCCGCCCGCGCCTGCGCCAATGACGAGGACGCGGCCCGTAAAATCTGAGGTTGCGTTCGTAGACGAACAGGCGCTGAGTGTGGATTGCAAGGGCAAGCCCATGCCCAAGAGGCCACACATGCGTAGGAAATCCTTTCGAGTCATATTGTCATCAGAAAAGTTGTGTTGCTGATAGCAGGCAGCACGCGCTGCTTGGCTGTAGCACTGCTCTCACCCTAAATCACGCTGTCCGGTCTGCCACCCAACGTGTAAGGATGAGCGGCTTGAAAGGAAAAGCCGGTAGGAATGTAGTTACGGAGTGCCTTTGTCCGCTCTACCCCTTTTTACGCTTCATCCATTCCAGCCCATTAAAACTGGGTGCAACGAGAGTTATCCTAGTTCGAATGTCGTAATGCCGTAGACTTTGTTGATGTCAACGGCAGGCGCTTCGCCATAGTACATACGGGCACATTCAAACACATACGTCGCACCGTACTTTTGCACGAGGCGCACGGCTCCTTCGTTGATCATAGGGATGTCTAGATAAACCGACTCGCCTGCTGCGCTGTTCAAACACGCTTGGTAGAGGGCTTCCGCGATGGCTTCGTTGTCCGCAAACAGCGGGCCTATCTTATAGCCAGGGTCGACTTGGCGGAGGACGGCGAAGCCCTGTAGCTTTTGATCGACCTCGTATTTGAACGCCTTGCCGTTGGGCATCGCAAGCCAAGGCGAGAGGAAGGTCGGTCGTGGCACGCCAAAGCACGAGGTGTCGTAGGCAAGGATCGCGTCGTAGTCCTTGGCAGCGATAGGTGCTACGTTCGGGTGTACGGCAACCTCGTAACCCATGCAGGCATACCGCTCGTCTTTGAAGGCAATCGCAAAGCCGCCCTTCGCATAGAACGGCTGCATCGCCACCACGCCATCCATACCGATGGACGCGCTTGCATCAAGCCGAGCGAGCAGACGGTCGCGCCGGAGGTGCCACAGCTTTTGCCCAATTCCAAGCCCGCGATAATCGGGATGGACGATGAACAGCCCCATAAACCCGTACGCTCCACCATACGAGACAATCGCACCGCCAGCAATGAGTCGGTCCTCCACGTAAAAGCCGCAGAAGCCATCCGGATCGGTTTGCCAGAAGACATCGTAATCGTATGCACCCGGATTCCAGCCTTCTCGCTTGGCCCATTCAACCAACGTATTAACGCCGTCTCGGTCGAGTTTTTCTAGCACAAGCGTGTTGAGGTCAAGCATAGACGACGTGCGTGGGTTGGTCTGGAGCAGTTTGCAGAGCGTTGCCGAATATAGCGAAAATCAGGTGGGTGCTGCGAATGCACAAACCCCATCGCCTCTGCCACACATGGGGCAGAAACGATGGGGCTGTGAGGCCGTATCGCCAGTTGGCTTCCTGAGGGGTTTTTAAGTTGGAATGCTGAATTGGAAAATTCTAAGAGGGCGTTGAGGTTTTGGATTCGTAGGCGAGCGGCGTGAGATGGCGAGGACAGCCGGGTGCTTTTTGTGGGTTCGTAGCAGCGCTACGGGCACGCAAAAGAAGCCGGGATAGACCGCCAGATCACCTCGCGCAGCCCGAAGTCAGAATCCTCAACGCCCTCTAAGCGATCTGAACCAAACAGACCCACCATGCGTTCGTAGCGAACGCCTTTTTCTCGTCTACACGCCTGCGCCCTTTTTGGAACCACAACTGACGCGCTCGTCTACCTACACGCCTGCCTATGTGCGGAGCCGCACGGCCCCGCCGGAGCCAAAGGATCGGTACTGGCTGCACCTCCTCCTGTTTTTCTTGACGCTCGCCTGCACCGTCTACTCAGGCGGTTTGCTCGCCGGACGGTTAATCGAGACCGAAACGCCGTTGTTTATGCTGCTTGGCCTGCCGATGACGCCGACGATTCTGCTGGATGGCCTGCGCTTTGGCTGCTCGCTGTTGCTGTTCCTGACCGTCCACGAGTTCGGCCACTACTTCGCGGCGCGCTACCACCGCATCAGTACGTCGCTGCCCTACTACATCCCGCTGCCGTTCATCGGGATTGGGACGTTTGGGGCCGTCATCCGCATTCGTGAGCCGATTCCCAGCAAACGCAAGTTGTTTGACATCGGCGCAGCAGGGCCGTTGGCGGGCTTTGTAGTGGCGCTTGGGTTGCTGGTCTACGCGCTCGCAACGCTACCCGACCCGTCGTACCTCCTCGACTTGCCAGGCCACGATATGATGAAAGACTATATCAGGGAGAACGGCGTGTTTCCGGATGGCTTGCTCGATGACACACGGACGGGCGAGACGCTGGTGGTGGGCTACACGCCGCTCTACTGGATGCTGGCGCAGCTCTTCCCCAACGTGCCGCCGATGTACGAGATGTACCACTATCCAGTGCTGTTTGCGGCATGGCTCGGCTTGTTCTTCACGGCCTTCAACCTACTCCCCGTCGGCCAACTCGATGGCGGGCACATTCTCTACGCGCTTTTTGGCGAGACGTGGCACAAGCGCTTGGCCTATGGCTTCTTCTTGCTGCTGATGCTCTCCGGCGCGATTGGCTTCATGGCCGATCCCATGATGGCGGGCCTACGGGCACAACTCGGCACGTGGTCGTGGGTCGTACTCTCGGCACTGCTCTACGTCTTCCTCAACCGCGTGATGGACGGCAACCTGCGCCTCATCGCGCCGACGCTCATCAGCATCATGCTTTTCGTGGGCATGGGGATCGCGGTCGGTGAGCCAGTGACGCAGTACGGCTACTTCGGCTGGCTGGTCTTCTGCTTGCTGATCGTCTTCTTTGTACGCGTCGAGCATCCGCCCGTGCTCTACCAAGAGCCGCTCACCTCCGGTCGCCGCGCCTTGGCGTACCTCAGCATCATCATCTTCTTCCTGTGTTTTAGCATGAAGCCGCTCTACGTAATCTGAGGCAAATCGGAATGTCCCCATGCCGAATCGTGACTTTGAGCCTAGCTGATGCGTACTGGGAAGCCGTAGTTTATGAGGCATGCTGCGCTCTGTAAACATAGGATACACGCTCGTGAAGTCGTTTGCCTTCACGTGTTGTTTGCTGGTCGCTGCAAACAGGCCGTCGGCTTTTGCGCAGCCTACACCCGATCCGCGCCAAGCTGAGCAATGGCACCTCGAACGTATTGGTGCGCCAGAGACGTGGGCCTATCCTGCCGATGCCCTTATCCCTGTAGCCGTCATCGATACGGGCATCGACTACACGCATCCCGACCTCGCGCCGCACATTTGGCAGAATTTGGCCGAAGATGCTGATGGTGACGGGCGGACGCTCGAATTCCTCAATGGTCGCTGGCAACTCGACCCCGGCGATCTCAATGGGATCGATGACGACGACTTCGACGGTGACCCCAGCACGTTCATCGATGACTTGATTGGGTGGGACTTTGTAGAAAATGATAACGATCCGCTAGACACTCATGGGCACGGAACGCATGTGGCAGGGCTCATCGGGGCGGTGGCAGGCAATGGCATCGGCGGGGCTGGCGTTGCACAAGCAGCCCGTATGATGGCACTGCGTGTTGCATCTGAGGCTAAGTTGCTATCGCTCGACTTAGCCTCAGATGCAACCCTCTATGCATTGCACCACAAGGTGCGCATTGTCAATGGCAGTTGGGGCTCGTTTAGTCGTTCCAGTCAATTGGAGCAAGCCATCCATGCGAGCCGGGATGCCGGTGTGCTCTGGGTCGCAGCGTCGGGGTTTAGCACGGTACCGGGTTTCACCACGCCATTCTACCCGGCTGTTTTCAACACCCAGAATATCCTCAGTGTTGGTAGTGCTAGCCGCAGCGACGGACTGATGAGCAACTCCAATTACGATCCCATCTGGGTAGATTTGACTGCTCCTGCTGAGGATGTCTTGAGTACCAGCTTGGGAGGGACCTATGCACAGAGTAGCGGTACGTCGATGGCTGCAGCTGTTGCGAGCGGAGCTGCAGCTCAACTCTGGGCTATTTTCCCTACGTTGCAGTATTACGAAGTGCAGGAACTGCTGCTATTAAGCGTCGACAAGCGATACGACATGTTCCGGCAAGTTGCCAGTGATGGCCGGCTCCATGTGGGGCAGGCTGTTCACGACGCCATATTCGGACTGCGTACCTCATTGGCATGGATTTTCTTTCCCGAGGAATTTATTGGGGCCGTAGCGAGGCAGGAGCGTACCCTGAAAAATACGGGGTTGGATCACACGCGCATTGACCTCGCCGTGGACCATCCGGCGTTTACCGTAGAACCTCAGTCGGTCGACCTTGCTCCTGGCGACAGCATACGTTATACCGTGACGTTTGCGCCTATAGAGCGGGGCTGGCACCATGCCGAACTCACGATCACCAGTGGGGATACTTGGAGTAAAACCGTACAGGTGCGCGGCGAGGGGTTGGAGCCACCACGTATGCTCACGGAGGTACACCTCACACAACCCGTTTTTACTGAGACGTGGCACCACGTTGGCCGTGCAGATCCGACTACTGTTGGTACCCTCCGCATCGAGAATCAAGGTGACGTCGACTTAGCATGGCGTATGCGCAAGCAAGCAGGGGTTAATCTTGGTGTACGCACCGAACCCGAGCACGGTGTTGTGCGGGCCAGAAAGGTGAATACGATTCAACTGATAGCAGATCCGGCAGGCTGGCCTACAGGAACCCATACGGTTGTCTTGGAGCTTGAGACGCCAAGCCCGCTAACACCACTGGTGCGTGTCCCGGTCACGTTCACCATCAATCGCGCTGAAGAACCTGCACTTGTGGGGGGAGATGTTGCATGGGGGGATGCGGATGCCGATGGTGATTTTGATGTCGTTCTGACCGGACGTGATGTAGCGACAGGGCAGCCTCGAACCCTGTTGTACCTGTATCAAGATGAACAGATGGTCCGCCAGCCGTTGGATGCATTACCTCAGCGTGATGCCGAGATTGCATGGGGGAGCGCTTCGCGTACAGGAGCCCCATTTCTGGCGATGGCTGACAGTGCACGTACCGATCTACTGGCTTGGGATGAGGGACCACGTACCGCACCAACCATGACATTCCCAGCTATTGGTCACGACATCGTATGGGCAGACTTGGAGGGAGATGGCGATCTAGATGTGCTCGGCAGCAAAGCATGGCTTCGTCGTGTAGATATCCTGCCTGATGCCGTGACCGTCGCAGAACCACAGTTTGTTCATGAGAGCTTGGCGCTTCCCTCCGATATACGTCGCATAGCATGGGCCGATGCAGACCGCGATGGTGACCAAGATGTGTTGGCGGTTCGACCCGATGGTGTTTGGGTGTACATGAATGCCGGCGATAGCTTTCAGCCGACAAAGCTTGCACCAGCCAGTGCTTCAACAGCCACTTTACCTTCGTGGGTCGATTTGAACTATGATACCATTCCCGAGGCGGTCGTCTTGTCCGGCATGGGTGCACAGGCTTTGTATTTTGATGGCACAACATGGCAGGTCCGTACCTTGGTGGCCTCCTTCGATACCCCACGCGCTGCTGTATGGGGCGACCTCGATGGCCAAGGAGCCCTCGATCTTGTTGTTCAGACCGATAGTGCGCTGACGCATTACCGTGTTGCACACGCTGATACCCTCGCGTTTGTGCGGACCCTACCTGTGCCAAGCGGAGGACACATGGCGCTCGGCTATCTGGGGCATGATCTTGGACTCGACCTTGTGCTCACAGGGCGTTGGGCTGAGCGAACGACGCATATGCCCTTCTATGCATGGACCCATACCTATCCCAACCTCCGCCCTACTCCGCCTCATCAGCGGAACGAAACGATCGTTGGCGGGCGCGTTACGCTTACGTGGAGTCCGGGATTGGATGTCATAATTCCTGCAGAAGGCGACCCCAATCGGTCGGTGAGTT
>CAYYHN010000013.1:10990-16721 GCA_964471245.1 uncultured Rhodothermaceae bacterium
ACGACGTGTACGTAGAAAACGCCCTTGGTGTGCCGATAGTACAGCCTGAGGCGGTTGATATAGGACAGGGAGCACGGCTAGTTGTAGGACCTGGAAAGCTTGGTAAAGTCCTGCAATGGACGCTGGATCTTCCACCGGGGGAATACCGCTGGGCTATCCAGAGTATTGACGATTCCTTTACCAACTCACGCTTCACCCCATTGCGTACCTTCCGGGTGCTGGCTGCAGAAGATTCCGACGGTTCGGATGATACAGATGACATCGTAACAACGCCAGAGGAGTCGGTTGGCGTAACGTTTGCGTTGGATGCACCGTTTCCAAACCCTGTGCACACCGTCATGGACATCCCCTATGCGGTTCCCGTTACGTCTTTTGTACGCATCAAAGTCGTGGATCTATTAGGACGGACCGTAGCCGTGCTCTTCGATGGGAGTCAGACCAAAGGTCAGTATCGTGCTCGTTGGGATGCACGTCGTGCAGCTCCGGGTATGTACCTCGTACGCATGGAAACGCCGACGTGGCACGCCACACAAACGGTACTTCGTGTGCGCTAAAAGAAGACCAAGGTTCATAGCAAGTCGTGACTTTCAGACTATATAGCGGAATAGGCGATGTCATAGGTTGAGACGTAAACCATACTACGGTATCGCCTTATGCCAAGTCTGTTGCGCATGGTCTGCTTAGCATTCCTACTGTTTGAGTTGGTGACGATACCAGCCCAAGCTCAGTCCACTCCTGATCCACGTCAAGCAGAGCAGTGGCATCTCGAACGTGTTGGAGCTCCTACGTTGTGGGCAAATTCCGTTGGAGGGGCTACCCTTGTTGGTGTAGTCGACACAGGAATCGACTATACACACCCTGACCTTGCCTCGCACATCTGGCAAAATCTTGCCGAGGATGCCGACGGCGACGGGCGTACGCTCGAATTCCTCGATGGCCGCTGGCAACTCGACCCGGGCGATCTCAATGGCATCGATGATGATGACTTCGATGGGGACCCCAACACGTTCATCGATGACCTGATCGGTTGGGATTTTGTTGATCATGATAATGATCCCATGGATACGGCGGGGCATGGAACGCACATTGCAGGACTGATCGGGGCTGAGGCTGGCAATGGTGTTGGCGGTGCAGGAGTAGCCCAGTCTGTTCGCATGATGGCGTTGCGTGTAGCGCGCTCGACAAAAAACGTGGACCTCAGAGCCGCTATTCAGGCTTCCGATTACGCCCGCGCGCTAGGGGCGCGCATTGTCAACCATAGTTGGGGTTCGCGTGCTAAGCACGCAATACTCGGTGAGGCAGCCGAGCGTGCGCATAGTAGCGGCGTACTTTGGGTTTGTGCGACAGGTTTCAGTGCAGTGCCGGGTACCAATGCGCCTTTCTACCCAGCGGCATTTCCGTTCGATAACATCGTCAGCGTGGCGAGCAGCAGTCGCGCTGATGCACGCATGACGCTTTCCAACTATGATCCAGCATGGGTTGATTTAGCGGCTCCGGCTGAAGACCTTCTCAGCACGTCACTATGGGAGACCTATGCGGAAAGCAGTGGAACCTCGATGGCTGCAGCGGTAGTTACTGGAGCAGCCGCACAACTCCTTGCACATGTTCCAGACCTTGCCTATTGGGAAGTGCGCGAGGCGCTGATGGCAGGTGCTCGGCCTGTAGATGCAATGGCGGGGCATGTAGCGAGTGGTGGCGTACTGGATGCGCCAGAGGCACTTGCCTATGCTCGTGTGGGTATCCGCACATCTGCTGAAGCTTTTGTCTTCGAAGACGCATATCTAGGACAGACCTACAGCAGCCAGCGTCGCATAGTTACAAACAGGACAGGGGCACCGCTTCAATTGACCTTAGCTGCGGCACACCCAATGTTTACCGTAGTACCTACACGTCTGGACATCGCTGCTCAGGATACGGCTTCATATGTTGTTCGGTTTACGCCTGATGCGTCTGGTACACAGCACGGCGAGCTGGTCTTGCAAAGCAATGGGTGGAGCCGGACAATTGCGCTGGAAGGCGATGTGCTAATGCCTGCACGGGCGACAATTACAGTACATTTGACGAATACAACCTTTCGGCCTGGGAGTTATGTGATAGGCGGGGGTCTTGTTCAAGTGGGAAGTGTAAGGCTATCAAATGAAGGTGATACCCCATTGTCTTGGCAACTCAGTAGCCAGCCTCGTGCAAATCGAGGACTTTACCTTAGTGACGAGTCTGGGCGTCTTCAAGGGCGTGCTTCGCGCAGCATTGCACTATCCGTTGAGCCTGGGTTGTGGCAGCAAGGCACGTTCAAGACGAATCTCGTCTTGGAAACCAACACAGTATTGGAGCCTCAAATCGAATTCCCACTTTCATTTACCATGAGTCGACCGGAATTGCCAGCCTTGCGGAATGGTGATTTTGCATGGGGTGATTATGATGGCGATGGCGATCAGGACGCTGTGATGACCGGCTATTACGGAGTAACAGGGCAGCCGCGTGCTATCTTGCTTCAAAATCGTGGCGACGGATACATGCAGGAGATGCCTACTTCGACGCTTCCTCAGCAAGTAGCTGAAGTAGCATGGGGAGGGCTGACACCGCAAGGTAAGCGCTATCTTGCTATGGCAAGAGCCGACGCCGTTCAGTTGTTCACCGTTGAGTCTGGCGGCCAAGTCCGTTTCGTAGAGGAATACCCTTCGATCGGGCAAGACGTTTTATGGACTGACTATGACGGCGATGGTGACCTCGATTTACTTGGGACGAATGCTATGCTCATTGCCGAGGGGACACTGCGCGAACGAACGTTTGTACATCGATTGTTGGCGCTTCCTGTATCCATTCTCCACGGTGCTTGGTACGACAACGACGACGATGGTGTGCTCGATTTGTTGGGTACCAATGCTGAGGGCGTTTGGCTCTTTACGCAACTTGAAGATACACTCCATACAGAGGCCCTTGCTTTAGGTGCGTATGCTAAGGCTCTACCTGCGTGGAGCTACATGGCCGCAACTCCTTCACTAAAACCCAACCCCATGGTTTTTGAGGATAGCCAAGCGAGGCATTGGGTGCAGCAAGATGAGGAGTGGAGCGAGCATTGTCATATCTTGCATGTGTCTGGTCCCGTGCGCGACGCACAGTGGGCGGATGTTGATGGTGACGGATCCATGGAGGCTGCTGTTATCACAGATGGTCGTCTTGCCATCTATCAATACAGCCATCTCGGATTCGAGGTAATGCATACCCTCCAAGTACCCCAAGGTGCAGCCTTGGCCTTTGGGCATCTCGATGGCGAGAATTACCTTGATCTAGCTGTTACAGGTGGGTGGTCTGACATAAATTGGCATATGCCTTTCTACACATGGCAGGCTTCACGTCGGAATGCCGTGCCAGCCATGCCTACGCGCTTGCAAGGGTCAGTGACGGCAGACCAGGTGTCTTTGTACTGGCAGCCCGGTGAACAGTCTGCCTTACCTGATATTGTGCAGTGGCGGCAGACGTACGATCTATGGTTGATTGATGCCCAAGGTGCGCCGATCATTTTGCCTGAGGCCAACCTTGCCAACGGTAAACGTGCGGTAGCGCAGCCGGGTAAGCTGGGGACTGTGCCAACGTGGACGGGTAAGCTATTGCCGGGTACCTATCTTTGGACGGTCCAAACGGTGGATGGCAGTTTCACCGGATCACGCTTTCCACCGTTTGAAACGCTGGTTGTACCGCTTGATCCAGACGAAGCGGATGATGTAAACGCCGGGGATGATGGCGACGATGGCGACCAAGTTGACGATGTAGACAGACCAGATCCAGAGGAGACTCCAACACCGGTCCGGTTTGTCCTAGACGCAATCTACCCCAATCCCACACACAACACCGCGCAGGTTGTGTATACCTTGCCAACTGTTTCCTTCGTCCGCCTTACCGTGACGGATATGCTAGGACGTACCGTTGCCGTGTTGTTCGATGGCAGCCAAGTCGAAGGTGAACACACCGTCACATGGGATGCCGCCGACGCTGCGCCGGGCGTCTACCTCGTGCGCATGGAGACACCGACGTGGCAAGCGAGTCGAACCGTGCTTCGTGTACGCTGATACGTGTAGGGATTTGCCGACAAATGGTCAAGGCTTTGTACCTAGTGTGTAGGTGTGCTGTTGCGTTATGTTAGTGTGGAGTGACAGTCTGTTCTAACAGTACCTCCCGTCGAGTTTATAGCGCCAACCTGATCGCACGTGTGCTGCTGCTCATGTGTGCCGTACCACTATACGGTCAGTCCATACCCGATCCTCTTCAGGGTGAGCAATGGCACCTCGAACGCATCGGTGCACCAGCAGTCTGGACTACCAACGCTACACCTGCCATCGTAGGCGTCGTTGATACGGGCATTGACTACACGCATCCAGACCTTGCACCGCACATTTGGCAGAACCTCGGCGAGGATGCGGACGGCGATGGTCGCACGCTGGAGTTCCTCGACGGGCGCTGGCAACTCGACCTAGGCGACCTCAACGGGATCGACGATGACGACTTTGACGGTGATGCTACGACGTTCATCGACGACTTGATCGGCTGGGACTTCATCGACGGCGACAACGATCCGATGGACATTGCTGGCCACGGGACGCACGTGGCGGGACTCATAGGTGCCGTAGCGGGGAATGGCGTCGGCGTGGCAGGCGTGGCCCAGCCGGTGCGTATGATGGCGCTGCGAGTAGCGCGTTCGGCATCGGGTGTAGACCTATCTGCTGCGATACGTGCTTCCGACTATGCACGTGAGATGGGTGCACGCATCATCAACCATAGCTGGGGCGCTCGGGCGAAGCCCGCACTACTTGATGAAGCGGCCGAGCGTGCACGACGCGATGACGTGCTTTGGGTCTGTGCTGCTGGATTTACGCAAGGAACGGCAACACGTCCGTTTTATCCCGCGGCATACTCCATTGACAATATTGTCAGCGTAGCCAGTGTAGACCGCAGTGATGCTCGGATGACGCTGTCAAATTATGATCCGACATGGGTAGATTTGGCGGCACCGGCCGAAGATTTGCTCAGTACCTCGCTTGCCTCGAACTATGCCGAGAGTAGCGGTACCTCGATGGCAGCCGCTGTGGTTAGTGGGGCCGCTGCACAATTGTTGGCGCACATTCCTGATCTTGCGTATTGGGAGTTACGCGATGCACTTTATCTCGGGGCGCGACCCACAGATGCGTTGGTAAACTATGTGACAACGGGAGGGGTCGTTGATGTGCAACAAGCCTTTGCTTACGTCCAAGATAGCGTGTATACGTCGACTGAGCCTATCGTGTTTTCTGAGGCTTTTCTAGGTCAGGTTTTTACGGAGGAGCGGGTCATAAGAAACAGGTCCTCGGACCCCATCGTCATACGAATGACAACATCCAATCCGCTTTTTACCGTGACGCCTAGCTCGCTCGTGGTGCCGGCAAACGAGGACCGACTGTTTGTTCTAGCCTTCACACCAACCGAGTCGGGTACGTTCCAAAGCACGTTGGACCTCGAAGGCGATAATGGGTGGGCGCAACGTGTCCACCTAGCGGCTGATGCCCTCGCACCAGCTGAAGCGGACATCTCGGTAGTTTTGGCTACACGTCACTTCGAAACAAAGAGCTATATCCTAGGCAGGGGTCCGGTCGCTATCGGGACGGTTTTCCTTAAGAGTACAGGCGACACGCCGTTAGCCTGGCGCATGAGCGAACAGCCGAACGCTAACGCGCGCCTGCGGTTTAGCCAATCGTCTGGC
>CAYYHN010000014.1:0-6950 GCA_964471245.1 uncultured Rhodothermaceae bacterium
AAGGCACGAACCGCGTGGCTTACCCAGAGAACAACAGCTTGGCACGCAGCCTCCAAACAGTAGCGCGGCTGGTAAAAGGCAACCTCGGTGCACGCATCTACCACGTCGCCCTCGGCGGCTTCGACACCCACGCCAACCAAACTGGCGTACATGCCAACCTGTTACGCAGCCTCGCCGAAGCCGTCCGCGCCTTCAACGACGACCTCGCCGCCGATGGGCGTGACAACGTACTCTGCATGACGTTTTCCGAATTCGGACGGCGCGTCCAACAGAACGGCTCGAATGGCACAGACCACGGCACCTCAGCTCCGCTGTTCCTCTTCGGCAACGCCGTCGAAGGCGGCCTCTACGGCACCCTCCCCGACCTCGCCGACCTCGACACCAGCGGCAACCTGAAGCACCAGCACGACTTCCGCTCGGTCTATGCCACTGTGCTCGAAAACTGGTTCGGCCTCTCGCCCGAAGCTACAGCAGCTGCTCTTGGACAATCCTTCGATACATTGCCGTTCCTTGCTGCCAGCACAAGCACGTCGACGGAAGCGACCGTCCCGGAGGCGTTCACGTTGCATCAGAATTACCCCAACCCCTTCAACCCGCAGACAACCATCACCTTCTCGCTCGAACAGCCTGCAGCCGTCTCGCTGGACGTGTTTGACATGCAAGGCCGCCGCGTGCAAGCCCTTGCCGATGGCGTACATGCAGCGGGTATGCACCGGGTCCAGTTCGACGCACAAAACTTGCCCAGCGGTACCTACCTCTATCGCCTCCGCACACCGAATCGCACGCAATCGCGACAGATGACACTGGTGCGCTAGCATCCGCGCGTTCAATCTCAAGCAGCTCCTTTTTCCCAAGTTGAGCGGTATTCTGACGCCAGCGATACGTACTCCCAAACCACTGGCTGAGCAGCATTACGGTGGTGTATCATCGACTATCCTGCTCAGCCAGCCCACGTCGTGGATTCCTTAGAGAAGTACGCCGAAGCAACTTGTCCATAAACCATGAACCGAATCGGGCTTATTTTACCCTACAAACTTTGCAACACAAAGTACTTTTCTTACGTTACACTACAACTATTGCACATCAGGGTAGGAAGATCTACTAAACCGTCTTTCTTACATAAGACGAGGTCAAATGAACGTGTTCTCTATCATACGAACTGGAGCGCTGATACTCATCGGCCTATCCGTCGCCATGGGTTGTCAATCTGGCGAACAGGTTGACACACAAACACCCGCTTCATCAGCACGCGATGCAGCGGTTTTTCCAGCTTCAGATACAACTGTGGATGCGCCGGGCTTCATCTATGGCCGCATCAAGACCTACAGCGGTGCGACCTATGAAGGGCGCCTGCGTTGGGGCGGCGATGAAGAAGCGTTCTGGAACCAGTACTTCAATGGCTACAAAGATGAAAATCCATGGGGTCGTTACCTATCGCCCGAACAGTTAACCACGCAAGCCGAGCCCATCGAGGTCTTTGGAGTTAGCATTGCCCAAGGTCAAACGCAGATGGAACTGGGGCGGCCATTCATGATGCGTTTCGGCGACATGGCGCGGATCGAAGCGCACGGGCAAGGCGTTCGAGCGGCGCTCGAACAAGGTGTACACTACGACCCCAACGTACGCGTGACGCTCAAGAACGGAACCGTATTCGAATTGAATCGTAACGAAGCCGGAGACTTCGACGATGGTGTCCGCGTCTGGGATGTAACCCAAGGAATCATCGACCTAGCCGCGCATCAGATCTGGTCTATCGATTTCCTCCCAACGCCCCCGCTTCATGACGTGCCCGATCGGCTTCACGGCACGGTGCACACGACGCAAGGAACGTTTACCGGCTTCTTGCAATGGGATCGCCAAGCATCAACCGGAAGCGATCAACTCGTTGGCCGCACCGCTGATGGTGCGTTGGCCCTTCCCTTCGACTCGATCCGCACCATTGCACGCCACGTACGCAACAGTACGCTCGTCACACTGAACGACGGCCGCGAAGTCGTGCTAGCGGGGACTCGCGAGGTGGGCTCCGGCAACCGAGGGATCTACGTAGATGATCCACGCTACAGCCGAGTGCTGGTCTCGTGGGAAGCGCTTGAACGCATCGAATTGCACCCTGCCAACATTGGTCCGAGCTATGACGCCTTCAGCCCGGGGCGTCCCCTTTGGGGAACTGTCCTGACCCAGACCGGGCAACGCCACACAGGGCGCTTGGTATTCGATCTCGACGAAAGTGCAACCACGGAAACGCTTGATGCGCCTTATGCTGGCATTGACTACACCCTCCCGTTCGAACGCATCACCTCCATCGTAACGCATCACCACACAGAACAAGACGCGCCCACCGCCAACGTCACACTTCAGAGCGGAGAAGTGGTGCGGCTCGAACATGCCGGTGACCTCGGCGCGGGCAATGCTGGAATGCTCATTTTTACGGACGGCATCGACCAACCTACCTACGTGCCTTGGCCTCACGTAACCCAGATTGATTTCGACCATTCGATTAGCGTGGCCGCCACATCCGATCCGCAATAGCACGCGCCGACCTGAGTGGCATACCCCTCCCAGCTATCTCCATAACATGAGCTGGCCGAGTATTTTTTCGAGCGAGTTGTAACTTGATTGGCTTGAGCGGCGTTGGTGAAGTAGTTCTTGCAAGCTGCTTTTCCTAAGTGTCTAATGTTTCTGCCTACTCCCTTCGCACAGTCTAACTCGTCTCGCCTGCCTGTCCTCGTCGTGGTCGGCATGGTGTTTCTGATGCTGCCGTACACGGCACTGGCCCAAGCCGAACCAGATGGGCTTGCAGAAGCCAGATCGCTAGTGCAGGAGGATGAATACGACGAGGCGATTCCCCTGCTCGAAGCACTCATCAAAGACCACCCCGAGCACGCCGACACACACTACTGGCTTGGCGCGGCCTACGGCATCAAAGCACGCAACAGCGGGCGGCTACGTCAGGCGCGGCTTGCGCCGAAGATCCGCAAGCAGTTCGAACGCGCCGTCAACTTCGACCCAGATCACTTGGACGCCCGCGATGGCCTCATGCAATACTACATGGAAGCGCCCTCGTTTATGGGCGGCGATCTCGACCTTGCCCTAGAGCAAGCCGCAGCAATCCATGCCCGCGACACCGGACGTGGCTTCCAAGCGCTGATCAGCGTCTACATGGCCCGCGAAGAGTATGACCGCGCGGAGACCGTTTACCGCGATGCCATCGAAGGGGCTGACGACCCACGTGGCTGGCAGATGAGCTTAGGCTACTTCTACCAGCAAACGAACCAATACGATGCAGCATTTGACCACTTCGAGACGCTGTCACAAGAAGAAACGTTGTACTGGCGTGCGCTCTACCAAGTAGGGCGAACAGCCGCACTCTCGGGGCAAGGCCTCGAACGCGGAGCCGATGCACTGGAGACCTACCTGACGCATACGCCGGGCGAGAACGAGCCAGACCTCGCCAACGCGAACTACCGCCTTGCTATGGTTTACCAACATCAGCAACGAAACGAAGACGCTATTGCCGCACTCGAACACGCGCTGGAACTCACCCCCGATCACCGTGGCGCACGCGAATTGCTCGATCAACTGCGGTAGCACGGTTCATGGCACCGCTCCTGCCGATCATGTAGGCTAAACAACTCCGGCAGGAGCCACGCATAAGACGCTCAATTCTATCCAATGAGCGTCTCTGTCCATACATAGTAACCGCGGCTCCGAATTCCGTTGTTGTGACTAGCCAAAGAGCCTAGCGTGCACGTATCTTCCCCAGCCTGAAAGCCTTTTCACATGGGGTAAACACCATGAAAACACGTGCATACGTCTTTGGCTGCGTGCTCATCAGCCTGTTTCTTCTTTCACCACTACACGCGCTTAGCCAAAACTGGCAGCTTGTCTGGGCTGACGAGTTTGAAGGTACCGAGGTAGATACCACAAAGTGGTCGTTCCAGATTGGTGACGGATGCCCCGACCTATGCGGCTGGGGCAACGGCGAGGAGCAATACTATACGACTGATAACGCCACGGCACAAGATGGCGTGCTTCGTATTACAGCAAAGCGTGATACCGTGGGCGGCAAGTTCTATACGTCGTCACGCCTCCGCACCATACGAAAAGCCGAATGGACCTATGGTCGCATCGAAGTGCGGGCCAAACTGACACGTTCGAACGGATTCTGGCCGGCCGTCTGGATGTTACCTACCGATGATGCGTACGGTGGCTGGGCAGCCAGTGGCGAAATCGACATCCTCGAAGTGTTTGGAGCCGACTCGCGTACGGTGCATGGTACGATACATTTTGGTGGTGAGTCACCCCGTAACACCTTTTCTGGTGGATCGTGGGCCGTGCCCTTCCGCGACTTCTCGCGCACCTTCCGCAACTTCTCCATCGAATGGGTACCCGGCGAAATCCGCTGGTATGTCGATGACTTGCTCTACCATACCGAGAACGACTGGTATACAACTGAAGCCCGCTTCCCCGCACCCTTCGACCAAGACTTCCATCTTCTCGTCAATGTAGCCGTAGGCGGAGCGGGTGGTACGCCGGATGAAAGCTCGGAATTCCCGCAAAACATGGAGATCGACTACATCCGTGTCTACCAATCGGCCAATGAAGCACCGCGTGTCGTCCTCGACGCGCCTGCCAACGGAGCTACCCTGACGCCCGACACAGACATTACGTTGCGTGCCACCCCAACCGATGCAGATGGACTAATCTCGCGCGTGCTCTTCTATGCAGGTGACTCCGTCGTAGCCGTCGTGGATAGCGAACCCTACGAGGCCACGATTCCTACGGTCTCAGCAGGCTGCTATGCCCTCCGCGCCCAAGTTATCGACAACCTTGGCGGCGTTGCATGGAGCGATCAGCACGACGTCACGGTTGGCTCGTGCGGCCCAGCGCCCTATCGCATGAGCCCTGAAGCTGTGCCAGGCCGTGTTGAAGCCGAGTACTTTGACCTTGGTGGTGCAGGTGTGGGGTATCAGGATGTAGACAACACCAATGCAGGCAATGCCAATGGGAACGACTTCCGTGTCGACGAGGCCGTCGACATCGACTACGCGCTTGGTAGCGAACAAGGCTACTTTGTCCGCGACTTCGAGGCGAGCGAGTGGCTGAGCTATCAGATGGAGTTCACCATACCCGGAGCCTTTAACATCGACCTCCGTGCGCGTTCGGAAAGTGGTGCTACAATTTCGATTCAATCCAACGGAGCGACCGTTGTAAGTGGCTTGACCATACCAGCTTCATCTGACGAAGACTTTTCGACGATCCGTGCAGAGAACATTGCGCTGGACGCAGGGCCACAGACGCTGCGCATTCAGGTCGATGACGGCAGTTTGTCCCTCGATCACATCACGATCACCGAATACATTGAGCCGCCTGCCGAGGGCATCTTTTTGATCGATGCCTTCAACGACCCAACGGGTGCGGCGTGGAATTACTTTGGAGCTGCTTCAGGCGTTGTCATGCGAGATGCAGAGAACGACCCATTTATGCAAGCGACATTCTCAGGAAGCGGCGGCATGGGTGAAGGCTTCTACGGTGTGATGTGGAACAACCTACCCGACACCGAGCAAGTCCCACTCCCTGCCGATCCGTGGTTTAGCATGCGTATCCGCCATACCAGTGCAGGCACGACCGTCGATCGCTATGCCTTCGAAGTTACCGTCCGGGAAGACACCGACGGCAACGGCTATTCCAGCGGCTCCGAGGACTCGAAGCGACTGGATCTCTTCTTTGATAGCGCCGCCTTCAACGATGAGTGGATTCAGATCAGCAGCCCGCTTTCTGCGTTCGTTGACCTAGAAACAGGTGGCAATGGCATCCTCGAAGGTGCGTTGGATGAAATCGTATTCGTCGTCTCGCAAGTCACTGGACCAGACCCCTCCGCTGTTCAGGTCGACCTCGACGACATCTTCATCTCGGCAGGTCCGCTGCAAACCAACGTGGATCGGGAAACCGTACATACCTTGCGCGTGCATGCGCCGTACCCGAATCCAACGTCCGGACTCACCTATTTGTCCTACGAGTTTGAGGAGCCCGGATACGCGACGGTCTCGCTCTACGACCTCCTTGGCCGCCGCGTCAGCAAAACGGCGCTGGGATTCCAGACCGCAGGCCCGCACACACATCAACTCGACCTTTCCAAGGTGGCAGCGGGCGTCTACTTCGTCCGCATGGAAGGCGGTGAGGCGATGCAAACCCAACGCATCGTGGTTACCCGCTAACAATCGCAAAACAGATATCCCGACGGCGATTCGTCATGTTGTGCGATACAACATGATGGATCGCCGTCGTTTTGTTCGGAGAGGCTTAGCCTACCATCTCGACCTTGGTTTGTCGTGAAGAGAACGCAGTCTGTACAAACTGAGGTACAATACTGAAGGCAAAAGTCACCGTAAACCGCTTCGCGTCTCATCATATACCGAGGCGGGTGTCGTTTTTCGCAGGCAATGTACGGATAGAAAGATGGACGGGCTATGTGTCAGTTTTTATTACACCTAACACAAACTCTCTCTAAAAAACCGCTTTTTTAGACCCTCGCGACGTAACGAGTCATCAGTTCGGGCACGAATATTGATATACAATGAACCATACAAACGCTTGCCTATGCCCCCTACGTTTTGTAGAACCAATTTTACTCCAAGACCCATGGCTGTCGCGCACACGAACTCTTCCGCTGCTTTCCTTACGCTGCTCTCACACTACATGAGCGGTGAGATCACGCTGAACTCGTGGCAGCAAATGATGAAGTTGCTAGATACCTCCGCCGTATCGCGCCAAGAACGGATTGCCTTGGCGGCCTTCTTCGATGACGCCGTCGTAGACATCGGGGCAGACGACCTGAAAATTCCCCTTGTGAAGGAAGCCAACGACCTGATCAAGGCCATTCGTGCCAACTAGCGCACGCATACATAGCTACGAAGACGACGAGCAAACATTTTCTGGCGCGGTCGCAC
>CAYYHN010000014.1:6971-16664 GCA_964471245.1 uncultured Rhodothermaceae bacterium
ACATAACGCGCCACCATGTGACGTCTTCCGATGAGGAAAACACGGTCAGAGGCTGCACACCTTCTGGCCGTGTTTTTTTGTACCTAACTCAAGCTGGGTGGTACGCCACCCAACGTGAAGGATGGGCAGTTTGGAAGGGGGCAGATAGGCAGGCAAGTAACCTTGAAGCACAGATTTCCTGTCCACCCTTTCATACTATCCACCCCACGAAAGTTGGATACAACTTGCGTTACCTACTCATCACGCAAGCGCCAAGCCATCATCGCCTTCTGGCCGCATCGTGGCATTAGAAGTTGCGGATGCCTCTTCAGGCGCAGCCTCGGCTATGAGCGGCAAGGCGGCGTAGTAGGTCGTCTCGTACACGTAGGCGGTCGACCCGATCCAGCCCACGGTGATAGCTGTACGGAACAGCAAGAAGAGTTGCTGCAAAACAAACAGGCCCCAGACACCATGCATCACAAACTCTAGCTGAGTCGGGGCAAGGGTACAGATGGCGGCAAGCGCAAACCACACGAGGTACAGCCAGCTGGCGACACCATGCTTAAACGGAAAGCGAATCCCTTCGCCGAGTGCAGCCATCGGCTTGCAGTGGCCGATGACAACTGCAGCCAAGGCATAATCGAGCATGAGGTCGCAGATGGCGAAGATGGTGACGAGCACGGCGGGTACGGCCACGAATACGCCCCAGAAGATGCCGAATTCCCCGCTGGTCGCGACGATAGCACCCAGTACGATGGTTGCCACGAACATGGCACCGCCTTGCACCACGAAAAAGGTGAGCGAAACCAGCAGACCGCGCCCAGTGAACCGCCCAACACCTTCCCAGAAGGAACGCCCTGCTCCCCCATCGCGCAGCGCATGCAGCAAGCCAACCTGCGAAGCCACACGCCAGAGTGCATAGAGGGGCACCATCCATAGCATCTGTCCCATCAACATATTGAGCACGGGACCAGCTTGCTGCAACACGTCGGCCCACACGACGATATCAAACGAGGCAAATAAATCGGGGCCGAATCCAGATGGATCAAGCGTGTCTTGTAGGGCAATGTACAGCGGCATAGCCAGCACAAATGCGACGGCTACACCAACGCCGTACAGCAAGGCAACGAGGCCAAGGTGGCTCCGGATGGCATCGAGGCCGTAGGAAAAACTGCGAGTCAACATGGGAATCCTATGCGGAGTAAATGGCGAGCGACGGTCACGGAAGCAGCGCTAGAAGAGCGCCGTCACAAGCAAGAGGAACTGCTGGATACGCGTCGTAAAGGTCAGGTGCTCGTGGCGCGCAATAGGGCTGGCACCACCCAAGACGCTGGTACGCCGGTTGTTGAGGCGGTTGATGTCGAGCGCAACCTTGTCGTCGGGGTCGAGAAAAGCATCGATGGCACGGCTCGGCTGCTCGAACGTGAATAGCTTCCACTGGTCCTCGCCGTCCCACTCGAGCATACGCTCTGAATCATCAGCAAAGCGAACGCGGATCTCTTGTGGAAAAATACCATCTTCGAGGCGCTTGACGAGCAGCGACGTACGGTACCAATCGCCATCGGATGAGTCGGCCGATGCGGGCGGGTCGATTCGATCGTTGTTGACATACTCGACGGCATAGTCGACGACAGCATTGCTGTAAACGAACTGATCAAAGAACCAGCCGAGGTCTTCGCCTGCGACTTCTTCGGCCACATCAATGAGGTCACGAGTGGTCGGATGGCGGAAACGCCAGCGGTCGTAGTACGTCTGCAAGAAACGCTGCATCGTCTCCCAGCCAAGGTAGCCTTCGAGGGCAAACATCACCGTGGCAGGCTTCGCGTACGACTGCTTGCCGTAGTCGCTGCTGAAGCGATGCTCCCACGCCTTTTCGAAAATCTTCCCACGGCTAGGCCGACTTTTGGTGTAGCTGAGCCGTTGCATCGCTCGATCACTTGTTTGCAAAAACGGCAGATCGAGGACCGACGCTTCACCATAGGCATCATCCATGATACGGGCTTCGAGGTATGAGGTCATGCCTTCGTCGAGCCACGCTTCTTCCGCTTCGTTGCTGGCGAGCAAGCCGTAGAAATATTGGTGCCCAAACTCATGCACGGTTACCAGTTCGAGCGGTCGCGCCCATGTGGGCAGTTGGTAGACGGTGCCGCACGTAATCAGCGTCGGATACTCCATTCCGTTACTCCCTCCAATGCCATCGACAAGGGTGAGTGTGGTGTAGGGGTATTCACCGACCCATGCATCAAACCGCTCCAAGGCCGCAATCGCCGAGTTGAAATGTCGGTCGACCTGTGCGACATGGATGGGCTGAATCAGCAAGCGTAGGTTTACGTGCCGCCACGTTCGGTTAAACTCGAGGAACTCATCACTGGCTGTCCATGCAAAGTCGTGCACATCTTCGGCACGGTATGTCACGGTCCGCATGCTATCTGCGATGGCCTCCTCGACCAAGACCCCGCTCGCCCCAACGGTGTAGGTTTCGGGGACATTGATCGTTACGTCGTACGTGCCGAAGTCGGCGTAGAACTCGGTATTGGCGTGGAACTGATGCGTGCTCCATTGGCCCCGCTCGGCGTCGGCTGGGACGTAGCGCTGGCCGGGCACCTCGTAGACGCCGATCTTCGGAAACCACTGCGCTACCATGAAGAACGGCCCGCCTTCCTGATCGTCCTCCCAGCCGGTACGCGCAAAGATCTTCGGCATCTTCGCTGCAAAGTCGATGTCGAGCGCGATGGTCTCGCCCGGCTGCACGGCACGTGGCAATTGCACGGCAATCACCGTCTCGTCGTCCGGATTATTGCTGGTGGTCTGGATGAACCGAATGCGTTCGGTCAGGTCGGTCTCTTCGCTCGCATAGACGGCCATCGTCCCGGCATCCGCAGGCACCGGATCGGTGGCGATGCGCATGCTGCTAATCTGGATGCCGCCAGAGGTGTCTTCGCCGCCAGCCGTAAAGCCACGGTGACTGCCGCCCGTCTCCTTCATAAACGTGGAGCCGGGCTTGAAGGCGTTCAGGTAGAGGTGAAACTGGAGTTCATCGACCGGAACGTTGTCGGGGTTGCGCCACGTGAGCCGCTGGCGTCCATCGACCGTACGTGTGTTGGGGTCAAGCGTTACATCCAGGGGGGGGGGGGGGGGGGGGTCACTCAGCGGCTCATCGGAGATGATCGCTTGCTGGGCCAGCGTAGGAAGGACAAAGCCTATACCTACGGCGACTAGAAGCAGGAGGCGTTTCATGCAATGCAGGGATTCCAAACGAAGCATAGTTGATGCAACAACTTACACTGCCAGCTATCCAAAAGATAGCTCGTGCTACGTCAATCCCAATGCTGGCAGGTTCTACATCGCGACATAGCAATAGTACACATGGGCGACTGCATCTGGCCAAACATCCATGTATCTTGGCGCTCCTTCCAAGATCAAACCTTGAAGACACATGCGCATCCTCATCGTCGGCGGTACCGGTACACTGGGCTCGGCCGTCAGCAACGAACTCGCCCAACGACATGAAATCATCACGGTCGGCCACCGTTCAGGCGACCTGCAAGTAGACATCACAGACGTCGCCTCCATCCAAGCAATGTACGAAGCCGCTGGCCCACTTGATGCTGTCATCGCAACGACTGGCCATGCTCACTTCGGCCCCCTCGCCACCCTCGATGATGCCGCATTTCAGGTTGGCCTTCGCAGCAAATTGATGGGACAGATTAACCTCGTACTTGAAGGCCTCGACCGTATCAATGAAGGCGGCTCATTCACACTGACAAGCGGTATCCTCAACCGCGATCCCGTACGCGGCGGCACAACTCTGAGCACGGTCAACGGTGCACTCGAAGGATTTGTGACGGGCGCTGCGATCGAAATGCCACGAAGGCTACGTCTCAACCTTGTCAGTCCCGGTCTCGTCGAAGCCTCTGTAGAAACCTACGCCGGGGCCTTCCCCGGCCACGTCCCCGTCTCCATGTACCGCCTGTCGATGGCCTACGTAAAATGTGTCGAAGGCCTCGTGCACGGCAAGGTGGTCACGGTGGACTGAATTCAACACCTAACGAATGCGTGAGTCGACCACACTCGTCCTAAGAGACAAAGAGCCAAGGAGAGGAGATCCCCTAAATGGGGACGAAGTCCAACTTCCGGTTACAAGTACTCCAAGTGCTCATGCGATTCGAGGTAGGTGACGATGTTCTTCACCTGTTGCGTACTGTCGCGGTTGCACACAAGGACGGCATCGCCGGTATCGACGACGATGGCATCGTGCATGCCGATGAGCACGATGAGACGGTCTTTGCTTTGCACAAGGCAACGGCTTGCATCGTGCATGATAACACGATCCGTGTCGCTCATGGCATTGCCATGCACGTCCTTGGCAGCAAGGTCATAGACGGCACGCCAGTCGCCTACGTCGTTCCATCCAAAGGAACCGGGGACCACATAGACATGGTGTGCCCGCTCCATCACGCCGTAGTCGATCGACTGCTTGGGGCTATCTTGGAACGAACGGAGGACAGCTTGCGCCTCCCGCTCGGTGCCACACGCCTCCAACAGTGGCTCAAATGCTGCAAACGTGTCGGGCATGTGCTTTTCCAACTCCCGAACGATGGTGTCGGCGCGCCAGATGAACATGCCGCTGTTCCACAGGAAATCGCCAGAATCGAGGAAACGCTCAGCCGTAGCAATATCGGGCTTTTCAGCGAAGGTGCGCACCGGATAAGCCTTGCTACCCGTTTCGGGATCATCATGCCGACCTTCATACTGGATATACCCATAACCCGTAGCCGGGTGGGTCGGTGTGATGCCGATCGTCACAAGACTACCCGGCTCCTGCGCTTGCTCAACAGCTACCTGCAAGACCTCATGAAACGATTTCACATTGGTGATCACATGGTCGGCGGGCAGAACGATCATTGTCGCGTCAGGATCACGACTCAGCAACTTCATCGCCGCATAAGCAATGCACGGTGCGGTGTTGCGACTGATGGGTTCAGCAAGGATGTTCCCTTCTGGGATGGCAGGTAGTTGCTCGTGCGTCTGCGTCACATAGCGCTCGTGTGTGACAATGTAGCACTGTTCTGGCTCTACTAGGCCTTGCAGCCTAGCCACGGTGTTTTGAATTAGGGTAGCTTCGCCATGAACGTGAAGGAATTGCTTTGGTTGGGCACGGCGGCTAGCTGGCCAGAATCGGCTACCGATTCCTCCGGCCATGATCACGGCATAGAGCATAAATGAATGGATTTTATAATAGGGCAATTATCTAATAGGGCACCAAGGATAAGAAGGAACGTGCATGTCTCCAACCTTAGACCTCAAGGTTTACGCTTGAATAATAGCCATCGTATCCATCATACCACACGCTCTTGAGCGACAAGCTCAGCGCACCAATCGAGGAAACGGACGAGATTGGTATCGAGGATGCCATTTGCCTTCACCCAAGGTTGGTTTTTTTGAGCAAAGCAGTGCTTCCATTCCGGCAAATCAGCTACTAATGACACCAAAGCATCAGCCAAGTTCTCTGGGGTAAATGGATCGACTACCCATGCATTCTCATGATGCACAAAGAGTTCATCCGTAGCAGGAATTTGGTTGATAATGGGCACCGCTCCGACATAACGCCCTTCGTTGACAGCGCTAGAAAAGCCATCGTAGACGGGAGCCGATACGAATATGTCAGTCAACGACCAAAGCACACCCATCTCCTCCCTTGGCACTGGACGATCGACTAGCCGGAAATTCGCATACTGAGTTGTCAATTCGTCGGCGAGGCGCTGCACCTGTCGTGGAATATGCTGCCCGAACGTGCAAAACACAAACACATGGGAGGTCAATCCTTCGGCCAAGGCGTGTGCAAAGCCTTCAAGAATGCGATCGCCTTGGTATAAAGCAGTTGCCCCACGTGGGCTGAGAACAAGTCGTTGATGGGGTGCGATATCTAGTGCACGCTGTGTTGCTGCCAGCAACTGGGATGAAACCTCGAAGAGATGCGGCTCCAAACCCCAACGGTTTAGTCGAACCCGGTCGCGCGGAACCCCAAACCCATCGCACACGCCATCCACTAAGACTTGGTTATCCCCGGTGACCAACACGGACGCGGCCAGTGCGTGCTGCACACCGAAGCGAAACACCCGTTTCCGAACCGCGAAGGCCATCTGCTGCCGCCACGAACCGCTGCCTTCGGGATTTGCCGCATTACGAAGCTGCACTTCTGCAGGTGGATCAGACAGCCAAGGCAACACATCTGAACCCATCGCAGTACTTACGAGCGGCTGAAACCCAGATCGCCACGCCCAAACACTCCAAGGCGTGATGTCGATGGCATGCGCGACATCGATACGATGCGCATCGAGTGCTTCACGCAGGGCACGTCCGTTGAGGTGATACCACAAATACCCTAAATTCAGCGGCTCCTGCCAACGAGGCCCTTGCACCTGTACGCAGGGAATACCAGAAACCTTTGTGGCAAAGGGTGAGAACAACGTCACATCAGCGCCAACCCGTTGCAGCCCATAGAGCCACTTTTGTACATGTACACTTTGCGGAAGCCCAATGACGGCGAGACGCATAATGAAGTTGGGAAGCTATTGGGGAATCAGAAGGGCAATGTATTTATCCCAAGCCGTCGTCGAACTATGATGTAAGCCACTACGTTGGTGGCCACAAGCGAGATGGCCAATGCCACTGCTCCACCTTCGGCACCGAAGCGCGGTATTAAAAGCAAACTCAAGACCGCATTGAGCCCGCCACCAAGCGCTACAATACCGACATACAAGGATTGGTGATCGGTAAGAATCAGCAGTTGCTCCACAACACCACATAGCGTATCGAGCAGGTATCCGACCGCAATAATCCGAAGCACCCACACAGCTGACGTAAACGATGGACCGAACAGACTTAGAATAGGGTCGGCGAAGGCAAACACAGCCATGCCGAGCGGAATCGCTAAGCCCCACGTCCAACGTGCTACGAAGCGCACGTGCCGCTGCAAGCCCACCCGATCGTTTCGCGCTGCATAAGCGGAGATCTGCCGCCCAACAACCGCGTTCACCGCAACTAAAGGCAGCATCACCAACGCGGCAGTCCGTAAACTTACGGCATACGGACCAACCACTTCTGGATGCAGCAACCAACCTAACAGCAGCACATCGACGCGGGTAGCTATGGTAGCAAGCACATCGCTTAAAAATAAAGGACGTGCCATCCGCCACCATCTGCGCGGTTCGTATGCAGGCACTGTTGCCTGAGGAAGCCTATCCCAAAGCACACGCGCGCTCAGTATATACACAGCCGTCAAGAGTCCGACGAGCAAAGCCAGCATCCATGGAGCGGAGAGTGTGCCCGTCCATACTAAAACGAGTGCAGCTAGGACTACCAAAGCCAATGGACGAACGATGGCAAGCGGAACCTTGGCCCAGCCCATGTGGTGCTGCGATTGATGAGCTTGCATTAGCAAGCCGCCCACAGCCATAACGGGGATGCCTACCGCTACCACGTGAATGACCATGACTTGCGTACCTAACACGTCTGTCCACGTGGCTAGTGCAACAAGGGCAATAGCAAAAAGCAACCCTATGCCGATGGCGACGCTGAAGACGTAGCGCATTAACCCGCGCTCATAGGCAGGGCGCTGTTCGACCTCGTAGGTTGGTAGGTAACGTAGGACCACATGTGGCAAGCCAACGCTAGCCAACAGTCCTAACACCATCATCCAAGCCACAGCGTATATGTAGGTACCGTACGCCTCGGATGTCATCCAGCGTGCCAAGACGAGATTCAACGCATAGCCTAACACCAAGCCGCTGCCACTAACGAGCAGCGTAAACACGGTGTGCCGAGCAAGTTTAGCTTCCTCACCGAAGAGGCGGTGCATGAACCCGTTCCATCCTGCCCACTGCTTCATCACGCTCGCTTCTCGACCCACAGCGTCACGGGGCCTTCGTTCACCAAGCGAACGTCCATCATCGCACCAAAAACGCCTGTTGGAACGGGCTTGCCAAGGTGCACTTCCATGGTGGCTACGAATGCCTCGTACATGGGTTCGGCCTTATCGGGATGGGCTGAGGCAACAAACGAAGGGCGGTTGCCTTTGTCTGTGTTGCCGTAGAGCGTGAACTGCGACACGACGAGCACCTCGCCGCCGATATCTAGCACGCTGCGGTTCATCCGGCCTGCTTCGTCAGGAAAAATCCGCAGGTTGGCGCATTTCTTTGCGACCCACACAAGTTCCTTGTCGGTGTCTTCTTGATGGATGCCCAACAGGATCATCAACCCGCGCCCAATGGCTCCCGTTACCTCACCATCCACTGTGACCGAGGCCTCGCTGACCCGTTGCACCAATGCGACCATCGTACTGCTCCTTTCCCTTAGAATCTGTTTGTGCTTTGGAAGCGGGAAAGTACGCGGCACCCCGGGACAATGCGTAGCGTCACCGCAGATTTTTGTCGGCGGCGGTACTCATCAGCCGATGCGGCTGTGCAGCCATGCGACAAACTGCTGCAAGGCGCGGCCCCGGTGGCTCATGGCGTTCTTCTCAGCCTTACTGAGTTGGGCGAAGGTGCGCGTTTCGCCAGTTGGAAGGAAAATGGCGTCGTAGCCAAAGCCGCCGGTACCGCGTTCATCCTCGGTGATGACGCCTTCGCAGCGTCCTTCGAAGTAGTGCACCTCGCCAGCGTCTGCAAAGGCCAGAACGGTTCTGAAGTGCGCCCGCCGATCGGCAACGCCGTCCATCTCGCGCAGCATCTTGGCGCGGTTGGCCAGCGGATCGGCGTCGGGGCCAGCATAGCGTGCGGAGTAGACGCCGGGGCGGCCATCGAGTGCGGCGACTTCGAGACCGGTATCGTCGGCAAGGGCGGGCAGGTCGGAGAAGGCGTGCAGCGCTTCGGCCTTTTTCTGGGCGTTGCCTTCTAACGTCGGCTGATCTTCCTCCACATCGGGGGCTGCTTCGGGAAGGTCGTCTACTGTGAGCAGCGTGACGGGCAGTTCGGCGAGGAGGTGCTGGATCTCGGCGACCTTGCCGGGGTTGCGGGTGGCAAGGAGAATCTTAAAGGCCATACAAAAGGCAGGTTGATCGGGAAAAAGATGCCCAGACCAACCTGCCAGTCGTTTCGATTGTTTCCGTAGCGTGCGCGGTTTAGCGACCGCCGTCGCCTTCGGCCATTGTTGTTTCGGGCGGTGGGCTTTGCCAAAGCACGTTGATGATTTTCCACGTGCCGTCGTCGAACTTGGCGAGATGGAAGTAGTCGATGCCCCACTGGGCAGTCAGCTTAGCCGAAGCAGTGCGATCCAGCACTTCGTGGATGATGATTTCCTTAGGCGCATTTTCCTGTAGGGTCGTGCCATCTGCATTCCAACGACCGGCAAGGGTTACGAGTTGTTCGAAGTTCATGGGCAACGCGCCTTGCCGCCAATCGGCATTGGCATTGGGACGCCAGAAGCCAATCTTGCGCAATTCGGGGTGTACGCTGCGCTCAATGCGCTCAGGCTGAACGTTGTAGATACCTTCGACGTAATCGAGCACGGCATTGTAGACGGCGTCACGATCCGCATCTGTCTGCGCCTGCACGCCCGAAGGCACCAAGAAACCAACAAAGACTAGGCTGAGCGCGGCTGTGCTGAGGAGGCGTACATAAAGACGATTCCGCATAAGAAATTGAGGTGGTGGGTTGAAAAATCAGCGGGTGCCACGCTGTACGGCAACTCTGCTAAAAAAGTGACACCAAGCTA
>CAYYHN010000015.1:0-16340 GCA_964471245.1 uncultured Rhodothermaceae bacterium
GACGGCCAAGTCTACTCCGAAAGCATCCACAACTTTGGCAGCGCGACCCTCGATGCCACTTCGCCACATTACGCCGACCAAGCCCCAAACTTCGTCGCCCGACGCCTGAAACCCACACTCCGCGACGAAGCCACGCTACGCGCCAACCTTACGCGCAGCTACCGCATCGACTAATCACGCCCTCACCCCAACTTTAGGAAACCGCTCAAACGTCTCACACGTCACCTACAGCCAGTCGTCAAACCCCTTTTTAGCGGCTTCTACCGTTGTGGCGGGTGCGACTCCATCGTCGTCCATGCGCATGGCACCGTAAAATTCCTCGTCGTAGGTGCGGGAACGAACCACAATCGGCATGGGAACGGCGTGCCCCAGCACAAGTGCCTGCTGCTTGGAGTCGAGTGAGGCGAGAACTTGCCGCCACGCCGAGGCCCCACTCGTTCCGACAAGCGCCGCACCGATGTCTTTCTCATCGTTGAGTTGCGCGACGATTTTTGTCCCGATCTGGCTCAACACTTCCTCATCGATGGCGCTGGGCCGTTGGTCCACCACAAGCAAGGAGACAAAAAACTTACGCATCTCGCGGGCAATTTTCCCAAAGGGTGTCTCACGCGCAATGCCCGGGCTCAAAAACTTGTGCGCTTCTTCGATAGTGATGATAAGCGGATTGGGTTTGTCGGCAACGTTTCCGGTGCGCAGGTAGGTAAGTGCCTTGTCCTCGTAGCGCTCGCGGAGCCGTCGCGTGATGATGTTCGCAACGAGCAAATAAACGCGAATGTCATCGTACCGACCGAACTCGAAGACGACCGATTTGCCACGGTCAAGCGCTTCCATGAGCGCTTCAATTACGTCATGCGCACCGTAGGACGATTCTGTGCTGAAAAAATCGTATGCAGCGATTTGGGTGAGCTTGCGCTGGAGCGCGGCGAGCGAGCCTTCATGTGCGCCTGTCTCTTCCGCAATGGCAGCAAGTTCGTTGCCATCGGCTTCGAGGAGGGTGCGAAGCCAATTCCGCTTGTACTTCTTCTGCAACGCATACGTGCTTTCTGCGGCCGTTGCATTCAGGTTGAGCGTATCGCGGAGGGGCAGAATGTCGCCGGGCTCGATTTGGTCGGCGAAGAGGTAGACTTCGTGATCCGGCGGTGCACCACGCTGGCGGCTCGACTTGGGGTCGAGGGAGAAGATGAGCACTTTGTGTGGGAAGAGCTTCTTCAATCCCAGCACGTTGGTGCCGCTCCCCTCTTGCCGCGCACTCCAGCCATATTCGGAGTGCATATCGAAAATGAGATTAACGGCCCGCCCTGTTTTGATGGTGCCGCATAAGAGCAAACGTGTCAGGAAGGTCTTGCCTGTCCCTGTCTTACCGAACACAGCGTTGGACCGCTCGACAAATCGCGCGAGGTCGATGCAAACCGGGATGCCTTCCATGCCCAACGGATCGCCAATCTGGAAAAACTGCTGCTTCCCCTCCTCGTCGCGGTTGGCTTCGGCTCCGAACACGCGGGCGACATCTTCATCCGTTGCCTTGGCGACCAGCGAGAAGTGCGCGGGCACGGTCTTCACTGGGCGCGGCGTCTCGAACTCTTGGTTGCTGCCGTTGGGCATCATCAACATCGGACGCAGCGTAACCGTGGCATACGTCCCCATGCCTTGCAGCACCGCACGTAGCAAGCCATCCTCCGGCCCCGGCGGATGAAGCAAGATGTTCTCGTTGGCCGCATCGATCGATACATCAGTGATCATCGCAAAGAAGTCGTACGACGCTCCTTGTATTACCACAAACGTCCCCGCCACCACCGACTCGATGGATTGGCTCGCATCCAGCTTCATTTCGACGCCCTGATTGAGCGAGCCGTGCGTGATGACGCCAACCTTGTCGGGGCGGTCATTCGGGCGCGAAATGGCTACGTCGAGGTCTGTGGGTTTTGGCGTATCGAATAGATTCATGATGCGAGCATGTCGTCCTGTGGAGATGTAACATACAACACGCAGACATCGCGTGACGAGGCGTCGTTGCTTATTCAAGCGATGACACAAGTTTAGATCTGCCAGTTCAAGCTTAGGGACAGGAAGAGTCGAGAAAACAATGAGTCGATGGCGGTCGGTACTTTTACTTCGCTTCGTCCACGCAACCTAAAGTTATTGTGCGCATGGCCGCTTCGATTTGGTTCGATTTCCCTTGCGGATCTGCATGGGACTGAATTACCCTAAAAACGCAAATGTAGACCTACTTGTCTAAGCTTGAGGTAACAAAGAGACACAGGGTCGAAGATGGCTGAGGAAACGCCGCAACCTCGTTTCATCGTTTCCTCGTTTCGCCCATTCAAACCAAGCTCAGACCATAGGTCCATCGTTGGGTGATAGACTACCCATTCCCCTATCGGTTGTATTTCCTCGTTCAACTATGCGTGGTGTTCGCGTTTTCCTTGTTGTGGTTCTCTGTTTATATGCGGGATGGTGGTGGCATACGCCTTCAAATGAACCGCAGCGTCCACACAGTTTGCATGCCGCACGCATGACGCTGGACTACCTTTCGTTGGCACGGTCGTACCCGGCACAAGAAGTCCCCGAAGTAGGATTCCAAGCTGGGTTTGAACATGCGAAGGACATGCCGCGTGCGCATGCGAAGCACAACGAAGGATGGACGCCGCTCGGCCCCACAAACATCGGCGGCCGAACCTTGGCCGTTGCCGTCGATCCTAATGCACCGGAGACGGTGTACGCGGGCTCAGCAGGTGGTGGGCTGTGGCGCAGCACAACGGGCGGACTGGGGCCGGAGGCGTGGGAGCCCGTACGCACTGGCTTTCCCGTCCTTGCCGTCGCCGCCATCGCGATTGCACGCGAGCAAGCAGGTACGATCTACATCGGAACCGGCGAGATGTATGGGAGTGACGAATCCCATCCGGGCATCAGTGCGATTCGCACGACACGGGGGAGCTATGGAATTGGCATCCTCAAAAGCACCGATGGGGGCACGACGTGGACGAAAAGCCTCGACTGGTCGCAGCATCAGCGCCGTGGCGTGCAGCGTATTGCCATCAACCCATTGCGTCCGGCGTCCGTGTGGGCGGCTACTACAGACGGCGTCTACCGATCGTGGGATGCGGGAACGACCTGGGCACGCGCCCACGATGTCGTCATGGCGACGGATCTCGTGATCAATGCCGAAGACACCACGCGGCTGTTTGCAGCGCATGGCGGCATGGGCAGTCCAGGACATGGCATCTATCGCTCCATTGATGGGGGCGACACGTGGGACAAGCAAGGCATTGTTGGCCCAAACTTCTCGTTTCAAGGCAAAGCGCGCCTCGCCATTTCAGCTTCGGATCCCGATATCGTGATGGCAAGCATCGGGCGGGCGAACGGACGCCTGAATGGCTTCCCAGGCGCGGTCAGCCCAGCGACGTGGCTGGTCCGCACGGAAAACGGCGGAGAAACGTGGATAACGGTTTCACAGGTCGATTATGCCGCCATTCAAGGTTGGTATTCACACACCGTAGCCATCCACCCCGATGACCCTAATATCGTTTGGACTTCGGGCCAGCCTTTTTCTGCGTTCTACTCCGACTTTGGCGGCCGAAACTTACGTTCTGCTGAACAACAAGGGCTCTTTATTCCAGCCAACCCAGCCACCAACCAAGCGGACGCCGAACAATATCCGCACCTTCATACATGGGCGGATCATCATGACATCGTCTTTCACCCATCCAACCCTGACATCATCTTTTTTGCGAATGACGGCGGTGTGTTCCGCTCGGATGATGGCGGCAGGACGCTGCAAAATGCCAACGGGGGCTACCAAACGACCCAGTTTTTTAATGGCGTCTCGGTCTCTGACACCGACCCGCGTTTTATGCTGGGCGGCTTGCAAGACAACAACAGCGTCATCTATGAAGGCCAACCTGCTTGGCGACGCGCCTTCGGAGGCGATGGCGGCTGGACCGCGATGAATCAGGCCGATAACAACACAATTTATCTCTCCTACCAATGGGGCAACATTCAACGCTTTTTGGCGCGCGGGTATGTTTCGAACAACAGCATTCGCCCACCCAGCCTGCGCAACACCGACACCAACTTCATCACCCCGTATGTCCTGAGCCCCGTCGACAACCGAACGATGTATTTCGGTGCCGAACGTGTATGGCGCTCGTCTGATGAAGGCAACAATTGGTCGCTAACCAACGACGCGCGTGCCCTCGACGGCAACGGCGTGGTAAGCATGGCCGCGTCGCATCAGGATGTCAACACCGTCTATGTCGCCACCAGTGCAAAAGTGACGCGGCCGAACGTTTTTGGCACGCGTGATGGCGGAACCACGTGGATCAACATGACGGAAAACCTGCCCGATCGCATGCCGACGGACCTGTTTGTTGACCCGAATGACGACCGCCGTATCTACGTCACGCTCGGCGGCTTCGGCACGCCGCATCTCTACCGAAGCACAGACGGCGGCGGTTCGTGGACGCCACTCGACATGGGTCTGCCAGACCTACCCGCGTGGTCTGTCACGGTAGATCCAGCGATGCCGCATCATCTGTATATGGGTAACGAGATCGGCGTCTTCGCCTCAACAGACGACGGCGCTTCGTGGTATCCGCTGGATACAGGGTTGCCGGATGCGATTCACGCGATGGACTTGGTCGTCTCGAAAAGCAACCGCATGCTGCGCGTGGCGACCCACGGCCACGGCGTATGGGAAATCCCACTTGCTACCGCGCAAGCACTCGCAACGGAAAGCAACCCGCCGACTTCGTTCAGCCTAGCTCCTGTTTTCCCCAACCCGGTTGCGGCCACAGCGACCTTGCCGCTCATGCTTCATGAGCGCAGCACCATCAACGTAACGTTGTTTGACATGACGGGACGCGAAATCCGCAACGTGGTACATGGGAGCTATGCACGCGGCACGCATCATCTGCATATTTCCACAGATGGACTGTCCAATGGCACATATCTACTACGTGCAGAAACTAGCAATCAGCAAGCTTCGCAAACCATCACTGTATTGCGCTGAACCGATTTAGCCCTCGTACATTGTCGCAATCAGGTCAGCGTACTTCTCGTGTACAACCCTGCGTTTGATGCTCATCTTAGGCGTCAATTCGCCACCTTCGATGCTGAAAGGCGTCGTCACGAGGCGAAACTGCTTGACTTGCTCCCAATGGGGTGCACCTTCGTTTGCAGCTTGTATTGCTTCCGACATAACCTGTTGGGTGCGCTCATGCCCAAGCATGGCGTCTCTAGCTAGTTCGTCTTCATGCAAATGCTGGAGCGCCTCCACGTTCGGGACGATCAGCGCCGTGCAAAACTTATGCTGATTGCCCACCACAACCGCTTGCTCGACGTACCGACTCATGATGAGGCGGCCTTCGATGGGCTGCGGAGCCACGTATTTGCCTGTCGATAGCTTGAACAGTGCTTTCTTGCGATCCGTGATGTACAGCAACCCATCAGCATCCACGTGCCCGATGTCGCCCGTGTGGTACCAACCGTCGGGCTCAAGCACCTCCGCTGTGGCTTCGGGAAGCTTGTAGTAGCCTTGCATCACATTGGGGCCGCGCGCGAGAATCTCGCCATCTTCAGCGATGCGCAATTCGACATTTTCCAGCGCCCGTCCAGATGAACCCGCCTTGAGGCGATCCGGCTCGTACACGGTCAGGACGGGCGACGCCTCCGTCATGCCATAGCCCTGCCCCACCAGCACGCCGATGGCGTTAAAAAACGTCATCACACCAGGCGGAAGCGCTGCCCCGCCACTGGTGATCGCCTGTAAGTTCGGCCCAAAGACGGTGCGGATCTTCTTGTACACCAACCGTTCGGCAAGCGACCGCTGGAACTGCGCCATCGCCGACCCTTTGTTTTCAAACGAATACGACTCCGTCAAGCCCAACGCCCAACGCAGCAACATCCCTTTGACACCTTCTTCTTGGCTAGCCTTGGTCTTAATGCTCCCCATGATTTTCTCGAGCAAGCGGGGCACTGTCGAGAAGTGGACGGGCTGAACTGTTTTGAGGTCGGCGACCATGTCGTTGTAGTTTTCCACATACCAAACGGGGTAGCCAATATGGAAATACAGATAGGCCAACATCCGCTCGAAGATGTGGGACAGCGGCAAATACGACAGAATGCCCGTTCCTCGATGCGCATCCGGATGAAACACCTTGCGCATCCGTGGCATGCCTCCTTGCACGTTGGCGACGATGTTTCGATGCGTAAGCATCACGCCCTTCGGCTGGCCCGTTGTACCCGACGTGTAAATCAGGGTCGCCAAGTCATCGGGCTCGATTGCAGCGCGCATTTGGGATAACACCTCAGGGGCTTCTGCTTGTTTGCGGCGACCCAATTCCAACAAATCTTCCCAAGCGAGCATACCCTCAGCATACGAGCCACGAATGCCGACCCACATGATGTCATGCTTGTGTAGCGACGAGGCTTGGGCGAACAGCGCTTGCGTGGAAACAACGTAGTGCTGCGCCTCGGCGTTTTCGACGATGAATTTTATCTGTTCAGATGGCTGCGTGGTGTAGATGGGAACGACCACCGCACCAAGCGACAAGACTGCCTGATCAATGATGTTCCATTCGGTGCAGTTCTCAGCATGCAGAACCACCCGATCTCCACGACGCACATCAAGTGCATATAAGCCATATGCAACCTCGCGTACTTGCGTACGAAAGTCCTCGATGCTCGTGGTAATCCATTTGCCTTCACGCTTCGTAGCTGCAGCGATACCCGTCGTATTTAGTGGGTAGCCAACTTCCACGAGGTCAAGCAACGTGCTTGCTCCATCCATACTATACGTCCCAATTCAACCTGAACAATGCTATCGATTTCGGCCATATGCTTCATGACTCGAAACCCAGTCGGATGATGAAATAGCTGAAGCTAGCGAGAGTTCTCCTGCTAAGACGACCCCTGCGACGATTTCGGCAAACTTGTTGACTTTGCCTCGCCCGACACAACCTAGCATTTCGAGGCATTCCCGTTGCGTTGGCAAGCCTACCCCACCGCCGTAGGTTGCTACGATAAGCGAAGGAATGGTAATGGAGGCGTACAAATCGCGCTCAGGCGTAATTTCAGTGTAGAGTATGCCCGCAGAAGATTCGGCTACGTTTGCGACATCTTGCCCTGTCGCAATAAACATAGCGGTGATGGCATTGGCCGAATGGAGACCGTTGTTGTTCGCCCCCGATAGGATCGTGCCTACGTTCGCAACACCATAGTGATAGTTGAGTGTTTCTGGATCAACCCGCATCAGTTGAATCAACACGTCACGTGGAATCACGACCTCAGCTGTAACACGCTTGCCGCGGGTCCGCATGATATTGACTTGAGACGCCTTCTTATCCGTGGCGAAATTGGATTCGAGATAAAAGTGCTTTATCCCACTATAATGATCAAGAATCCAACTGCACGCGGCAAATGTGGCTCTCCCAACCATGTTTTGCCCAGCGGCATCACCCGTCGTGTAATTAAAACGTAGGTATACAAATTTGTTGGACAGATACGGATCGATGTAAACCAGTTTGGCAACGCTCGAGGTCGATTCCGCTTCTTCTGCAATCTTACGTGTGTTCTCCTGCACCCACTTCACGAACTCGCGACCTTCACGTGCATTGTCGAACACGAACACGGGTGCACGTTGCATATAATCCGCCACCACGGTGCACCGAACGCCGCCGCTCTGATTCAAAAGTTTGATGCCGCGATTATACGAGGCCACCAACGTACCTTCGGTTGTCGCCAATGGTATGATGAAGTCACCTTGTGCATGCTCCCCATTGATGGTGATCGGCCCTGCAAGTCCAAGTGGGATTTGAGCAACTCCTGTAAAGTTCTCAATGTTACCCGCTGTCTCATTAGGATCAATGGAGTACTGCCAAATGTGCTCTGGATTCGTGTCCGTGAACTCCTCAACGAACTTCTGACGTTGCTTAATGATTGCATTACTGTAGTCGTTTGTCCCGTCACGCGGGATCCGAACGACATCATCCTTGGTCTCGGCAATGGCATCTTCCACCTTGAATTTCAGCTTCCCAAAGGGTTTGCAATCAAACGAGATCTGAATTTCATGCTTGCCTACAGGTAGCGCATCAATATGAGCAACGATATGCATCTTTCGCCGCAATGGAAATGGAATGGGGTCATCTTCACTTACCTGTGAAGGGACGAGTGACGTTCCATCTTCCATCAAGAGTGTCAAATCATCACCGGTGATGACGTTTCCATTGATGGTAACTTGGGTGACACGCGTGATTTCGGCATCACTCAACCGATTTTTCAGGGTGAATCGGACGCCCTGTGGCGTGTTTTCGAGGCTGGCAAACGTGTAAAGTTGTTTCAGCAGTAGACTTGGGACAAACATGGGCATTTGAAGCAAATTTGAACAAGCGGTGCTGAATATAGTGCCAGTATTCGGTGCAAACCAGTCTGGTCACCGTTTGAAGAAAAGTGCTTCCATAGGTCATGGATAGGATGCGACTAAGTTCGCTTTCCTTACACCTTAAGCCTGTCCCGCTATAGTCGATACCGAGTAGGAGGTAATCAATCCGTATCCTTGATGATGTCTCCCATCCACCCAGCTTTAAATCGGACGCCTCTCCGTAGGCTCCAATTTTGCATATCCATCGATGATGTGTTTAACCATGCTTCTATTCATGAAGACGGTGCCACGTCAATCGAACTCTTAAGGCTCAAGCTTGCAACTCAATCAGGCATGTTCAACATGATGGGCTACTTGATACCACGGATACCCTCTTTAAATGCTCTCTCCCTTTCCTCTGCCATTACCTCTTTGGCATGGATAAATGATCGCTAATTCCATATGCGCCTTAATCGCCTAACAGGATTCGGTCAGTTTTTCCGAACGCGTACAATTAGTCGCGACCTAACTTTTGGGTTAGTCGGGACGGTTGTGATTGTGATTCTTGGTGTGGCTATATCATTTGGTTGGCACACCCAACGCGAACAAGCAAAAGCACTGGCCATCCAGGCGACAGAGACATCGTCTCGCTTAACAGAAATGCTGACTCCACAGCTCTGGAATATCAACCATGAACAAATACAACAGATAGGGCGGGTCTTTGCTGAACTTCCGTCAGTGGTTTACCTAGAAATTGTAGATGATGAAGGTACCGTCCGCTTTATGTATCAAGCCGGCGAATCACCTTCGCTGCACTATAAACGAACGATGCAGTATAACGGCCTCTCCATAGGCCGTTATTCCATTGGGTTTACCGATACACAAAGCCGAGCTTCAACACGGCAGATGATTCGTGTTATAGCTCTTCTATTGGTGCTCATAAGCATCGCAGTTTCGTTGGTCATTCTTCTTTTGTTAGAACGCTACTATAAACAGCCGCTCCTTTCCGTAACCCAAGGCTTAGAATCCATTGCCCTTGGTGACTTCAATTATCGTCTCCCGGATCAACATCAGGCTGATATGCAGGAAATAGCAGATGCTATCAATGCATTGGCTGAGTCCGTTCAGCATCGCGACCAACGTTTGCAGCAAGCAAAAGCTCAACTTGAGCTTCGGGTCAACGAGCGTACCACAGCGCTGATGGAAACCAACGAGCAGTTGCGTCAAGAAGTAACGATCCGCCGGCTTACAGAAGAGCAACTTCGTGATGCCAAAGATGCTGCTGAGTCTGGTTTGCGTGCACGCAGTCAGTTCTTGGCCATGATGAGCCACGAGATACGCACCCCGATGAACGGTGTGATCGGCATGACAACGCTATTACAGCAAACGCCTCTTAATAGCGAGCAATCAGATTATGTCAAGACCATTCAGCAGAGTGGCGACAGCCTGCTTACAATCTTAAATGACATTCTTGACTTCTCTAAGATAGAGGCTGGTCGGATCGATTTAGAGGCGCACCCCACCTCGGTTCGCATGGCCATTGAGACGGTCTTCAACTTGTATAGCCAACAGGCGAAAACAAAAGAGCTCTCACTTTCGCATCACATTGCGGATGAAACGCCAGCCTTCATCCTTGCTGACCCAACGCGCTTACGCCAAGTACTTGCAAACTTGATCTCCAATGCCCTTAAATTCACATCGGAAGGTGCCATCTCTGTTCGCGTTGAGTCAAAATCAATACGTGCGGAACGCGTAGAACTCACCTTTTCCGTCTCGGATACAGGCATTGGTATCCCTGCAGAAAAGTTAGATGTCTTGTTTGAGCCCTTCAAACAAGTTGATGCCTCAACAACTCGCCGATACGGTGGCACCGGACTGGGCCTAAGCATATGTAAGTTATTGTGCGAAGTATGGGATGGTAAAATGTGGGTTGAGAGTACAATAGATAAAGGCACCACATTCTACTTTACATTACCTGCTCGCATTACATCGGCTATGCAAGCAACGACGGAGTCTTCCGTTACAGAGCCATTGCTCGCACAAGATCAACGCATTTTGGTGGCTGAAGATAATATTGTCAACCAGAAAGTAGCTCGTCGGATGCTCGAAGGCCTTGGCTATACGGTTGACATCGCTCCCAATGGTCTGAAAACGCTAGAAGCTCTTGAAGAGTATGCATATCCTGTCGTTCTCATGGATGTTCATATGCCTGAAATGGATGGCCTAGAAGCCACACGTGAACTTCGAAAACGCCTTGCTCCAGACCGCCAACCGCGAATCATCGCACTCACAGCAAATGCGATGACCGGGGACCGTGAGCGCTATCTCAGTGATGGCATGGACGACTACCTCAGCAAACCACTTCGTCTCCCAGACTTGAAACGAGCGCTTGGGCATGTTGTTGAACCAAAAAATTAGCGCGGCTTAACGAATCGTACATGCAACCACCCGTTGCGATACGACGTGCGATCTTTTTGGTATAGCGATAAGAATTGAGGCAGCAAATAGTGGCGTCGTTGGTTCGCTATCTGGACGACTAACTGCTCACCAAACCGCTCAACCGTATACGACTGATCATCTGCAAAAGGAAGACGGACCGATAATCTGTAGGCTTCATCACCAGCTTCTTCAACCTTGAAGACTTGCTCACTGAAGAACACATCGCGCGGGTTACGGTCCTCATAGAGATCAGCTGCGATGTGCCGAAGCAGATCAAACCCAAAGACTTCCTGCTGAAGATGAGGTACGCGCAAAATAGGCAAGGGCGAAAAGCTGTCATGAATCTCCTTAAGGTAGCCCTGCTGCGCTTCGACGTACTTTAGCCAGCCTGCTGCTTCCGCTTGTTTCTCCGGCAAAATCCGATTGACAACAACGGCATCAACCCCATACCCATAGAGCTGCAAATAGGTGTAGGCCCGCCTCGCCTCACGGATTACCATTTTCTCAGGATTCAAGACCAAGCGCATCGAACTGATACGGGTATCGCTCAGTACATCTTGCATCACTTTAAGGCGACTAAACAAGTGCTGTAGCTCGTTGTAGCCTTTATCAAGCGGAATACCAGAAACGGATCGTACAGCTGCGCCAAATGTCCGGATAGCAGCCTTCTGGAAAGGAAAGGCGCGTGAAATCCACCATTCCGTTACCTGAGGTAGCGTAAGGAACGTTAGCGTTTCACCGGTCGGAGCACTATCGATGATAATAAGGTCGTAGTTACCTTTGTGGTAACAGTGGTCGAGCCAAAGCATGGTTGAGGCTTCGCCCATACCGGGTAAAGCTGCCAACTCTTCCGCGGCAATACTGCTGACACCTTGCAACTTCAGAACCATCAACATCAATTCACGCATGTTGGTCCAGTACTTCTTCATTGAGTAGTACAAGTCAACTTCTTGCGCAAAGAGGTTCGGCAAAATGCGGACGGGTTCAGGACCTAGTTTCGTATCCATAGCATCCGCGAGACTATGAGCTGGATCTGAAGACAATATTAGTGTCCGGTACCCACGCTCTGCTGCCGCGACCGCTGTAGCCGCCGCGCACGTCGTTTTTCCTACTCCACCTTTACCTGTAAACAATAAAATGCGTGTTTCAGGTCGTGCATTCCCTTTGTCGATCAAACTCCTCTCCGAATTAGGTTAACGATGATACGATGGTTTGTCGTTGATACAGATCATCCAGAAGCGAACCATGCTCGATACGGTTCCACAATTGGTTGTATACAATTTGCCGGATATTAGCACGGATAGCACCTGTTGCCCGTAGATTAAAACAACTTTTTCGCACCGATATAATTGTGACACATATGCATTAATTGCTATCAGGCATGTATGCAGTCGTGCTGCTCCAACCTAAGGTCTGTCCTTACTTGTTTCTATGCGGAGTATTCGTCCCCTGTTGTTCATATTCCTGCTTTACGCCATCTTGCTCGTGGCCAAGCCGACTGTAGCCCAAGATCCAGCGGCACAGGATACAATTCCTAAGTACCAACTTGAAACCGTCGTTGTTACAGCCAATCGCACATCAGACGTATTGGCCTCGTCTACTGCGACTGTTGCCGTAGTGGACGGAGCTAGCCTAAAAACGTTACCTATCCGCCATTTACCTGATGCGTTAACGCGTATCCCGGGCTTTAGCTTTGTTTCATTGGATGCACTTGGCTACGAACCTCAACCTACTGTGCGAGGCTTTTATGGTGGTGGTGAAGCTGAATATGTCGTGTTGCTCATCGATGGACGTCCCGCAAACACGATGGAACGGGGCTTAATCAATTGGAATTTACTCGCGATCGACGAGATTGAGCGCATTGAAGTCGTCCGTGGAGGTGTGTCTTCACTTTACGGAGATGCAGCGCTTGGAGCCGTGCTTAATGTCCGAACAAAACAAACGTCGCAGTCAAGTACGACAGCATCCTTCCAAACGGGCTCTTACGGAACATTGCAAGGCAATTTGCTACATCGCGGGAAGTTGCCAGGAGATAGGACCTTTCAACTTGGTGGTTCATTGTTGAATACCAATGGGTTTCGCGACCATGCGAACCGAACTTCAAGTACGTTACGAGGCGCGCTGACCTTGCTTACTACAGCACGTCACTCATTGGAATTAGCGACGTTGCACAATTGGCGATCATTTGAGGTGCCTGGTCCACTACTATCGTCCTTGGTCGAAGAAGACCGAACCCTTGCCTCGCCATTTCACAACTTTGACGAAACAGATGATTACTTCAATCAACTCAGCCTTTCTTGGACGGCAGGCATCACACGCACAATGACGCTAGAGGCATTTGTAGCAAGTGAGTGGCGCACCCAAGACGCGCGCATAACGATTCCTCTTGCCGTAAACTTCGCAGATACACAAGACCGTGAACTGCGCTCTGGACGCGGTCTTGCTAATATACAGTTGACCATGGATGATTTACCTGGCAATGGACGCCTGATTGTAGGGATAGATGCGTCGTTGGGTACGATGACCTCCCGCTATTACAATGTACTATTTGGAAGTGTCATTGATTATGCGGGGCGAACTGGAATTGGACGAGGCGTTTTGCAGTCAGAAGCAGATGCTTCGCGACAAGCTTTCGCTGCTTACGTGCAATTTGATGCTCAGCTGCTCTCACGGCTCACTGTTTCGGCCGGTTCTCGCTATGATGCCGTACGTGATGAATTCGAGCCGGCTTCGATCGACGACATGCCACCGATTACGCAGAACACGCATGAAGCATTCAGTCCTAAGCTTGGAGTAAACTTCCAATACTTAGGTACACGGTCAAATCAAGGCAACGTTTATGCAAACGTCACTCGTGCCTTTAAAACGCCAACGTTGGACCAACTCTTTGATCTACGGACGATTCCTATTCCGTTTCCCCCATTCCAAGTGTCGCTTTCAAATGAATCACTCAACCCCTTGCGTGGTAGTGGATACGAGTTTGGGGTATACCATAGGGCCGAATTTGTGCCTAACCGCTGGCGAGTCGAAGCTTCGTTCGCATGGTACCATATGGACATGCGCGATGAATTGGACTTCGACTTTGCCACATTTAGTTACGTTAACCGCAGCGAAAGTAGACACAGAGGCATCGAATCTGGCCTGACTTTTTACGCCCCAAGTTACCTCTCACTCTTTGCGAATTACACGTACCAAGGTGTTACGTTAGAGACCGGCGATTTTACTGGCAGTTATGTAAAAGCCATTCCAAGGGATACATGGTCCGCAGGTATTCAATATGCTCCACCGAGTAGATTTGCAGCTAGTATCCGCTTACTTGCGACAGATCGTATTTATTTAGATGATCCGAATACGAGAACACTTGATGGTTGGGTCACGATTGATGCTCAAACCAGCTACTCGTTCCGTAAGCTCACCGTTTACGTGCAGGGATATAATCTTTTTGATGCCACGTATAACACAACTGGCTTCACAGATCCTGCTGGAGCTTCTCCCGAACTTTTCCTCTATCCTGCTTCAGCACGTAGTATCCAAGCAGGTTTACGCCTCATGCTGTAGTGCTGATACTCAATGCAGAAAGCTAGGCCGCATGCGCATTAGCTTGACCAAATACGTTGGGCAACATGTGGAGCGGCATGTTGAACATAGGAGCATGCCCCAGATGTCCTGCTTCCTTAAGCGCTAAATACAAACGCGCAAGCGCTTCAGCAGGGTTGGCATCACGCTCTTTAAACTGCACATGATGTACACCCGTGCGAATATAACCAACACTGGTTGTGGCACCGCAAGTCATGGTAAGTGTATGGGTTCGCTCAACGGTGTTGTAGATTGGATGCGGCAGTGCAATTTCTAGCGTACTAGGCAACGCTGCAAACAGCTCACACACAAGAGGCGCAGGCGTTACACCTCCTCCATTTTGCCCCGTTATCAGATCACCACTTTCGCCCCACGATAACAGGGTCTTTATCGAGAAGCCAACTCGCTTAAGTGCTTCGCATGTAGCTTTAGTTGGAGTAGGTGTTGCTGTAAACATGGCAAGTCTTAGCTGAAAGAAGGAAGGAGGGTCATACTTCAACTGCTGATCTGTAGAGAAAATAACAAAGTCACTTCGCAATGACAATATTATATTAAGCCATAAGGCCTTATAGACTAAATTTATTAACAACATACAAGATTACACCTGTATTACCAACACACCCGTCTATACCACTCGTGATTACGGATATGTCACTTTATCTGTCAGATCGTCGTAACCGGCGTATTTCTATCCTATTGCCCTAGGTACCTGCCGTTTTGCCAGCACCACACGTACTGCCGTTCTGCCATCCTGACAATGTTCACTAAGTCGGCACCGTTCTTGATGCTTGGTTTGTTCCAAACACATTTTTCGTACGGGGTAATACCGACCGGCCCCTAAACTGCGCACCGACTACACCAATCGCTACAGAAAGCATGGGTAAGATTATTGGCATTGACCTCGGCACGACCAACTCGGTTGTAGCCGTTATGGAAGGCGGCGAACCCGTCGTCATCAACAATACAGAAGGCGCTCGCACAACGCCTTCCATTGTGGCATTTAAAAAGGATGGCGAGCGCCTCGTTGGGGCCCCAGCCAAGCGCCAAGCTATCACCAATCCACACAACACTATCTTCTCGATCAAGCGCTTTATGGGGCGGAAGTACGACGAGGTGAGCAGTGAATTGAAAACGGTCCCATACGAAGTGGTCCGTGGAGATGGTGGTGTGGCACGCGTCAACATCGATGACCGCGTGTATACGCCACAAGAGATTTCGGCGATGGTTTTGCAGAAGTTAAAGCAGACGGCTGAAGATTACCTCGGTGAAAAAGTTACCGAAGCAGTGATCACCGTTCCTGCTTACTTCAACGATGCACAGCGCAAGGCGACGAAAGAAGCCGGAGAAATATCGGGCTTGAAGGTGCGCCGCATTATTAATGAGCCGACGGCAGCTGCCCTCGCCTATGGTATGGACAAGAAAGACGCCGAAATGACGGTGGCAGTCTACGACCTCGGCGGTGGGACGTATGACATTTCGATCCTTGAGCTTGGCGATGGCGTATTCGAGGTGAAAGCTACCAACGGTGACACCCACCTCGGTGGTGACGATTTCGACCAACGCCTTATTGACTACATCGCCGACGAATTCAAGAAGCAGGAAGGAATCGATCTTCGCTCCGATGCAATGGCCTTGCAGCGGTTGAAAGAAGCTGCGGAAAAAGCCAAAATCGAGCTTTCAAGTTCTATGCAGACCAACATCAACTTGCCGTTCATTACGGCTACACAGGATGGTCCTAAGCACTTGAATCTCGACCTCACCCGTGCTCGATTTGAACAGCTTATTGATGACCTTGCCAGTCGCACCATCACTCCGATGGAGAAAGCGTTGAAAGACGGTGGCCTAACCAAGAATGACATTGACGAGGTCATCATGGTTGGTGGCTCGACGCGAGTGCCGCTGATTCAGCGCACCGTGGAGCAGTTCTTCGGCAAGAAGCCCAACAAATCGGTAAATCCCGACGAGGTCG
>CAYYHN010000016.1:0-7203 GCA_964471245.1 uncultured Rhodothermaceae bacterium
TCGCGTCCTTGTCGGCCTCGGTGGCATACGCCGACATCGACCACGGTGACCACAGCAGCCAGCCGCACCACCCGATGCAAACCTGCACCAACCAGTGGCATCACAATGCCCAGCGGGTCGGACACGCCCGATGCTTCGATGAGGATGTGCTCGGGCGGTTGTGAGGATCCCGTCAGGGCCAAGATCGCACGCACGAGGCCGCCGGAAAGCGAGCAACAGACACACCCACCTTCGAGCGCGAGCACCGTACTGCCGGTCGGGTCGATCTCTGATGCATCGAGGTTGATGGAGCCAAAGTCGTTGACAATAAGGCCGAGCCGCAGCCCCCGCGCATCGGCACTCGTGATGATGCGGTTGATCAGTGTCGTCTTGCCCGCGCCCAAAAATCCAGTAACCACGGTAACAGGCGTGGGCTGCTTGGGGAGTTGCGTCATCGGCTACCTCTTCTTCGATAACGTAGGTTGAGGACGTGGCCAAGGATGAGCGTAATCGATCCTAAAACAGTCAGGAGTGTCTCCGCGCGTTCGCCGAAGGTCTCCTCGCCAAGAACCGCTGCAATCAGGAGTGCGAGCCCACCTGCAAGCAAGGCGGGTACGATCGTTTTGCGATGCCGTTTGTAGCTCGGCCATGCGACCAGCAAGACGACACCAGAGAGCGCGACGGTCAGGCCGATATGGATCGCCTCCGAGGCCACCCAAGCCAAGGCTCCTGTCGCAATGAGCGGCACCGCGAGGCAGTGCAGGAAACAAAGCGCTGAAAGCGTAATGCCTAGTGCGTCGAGTTGTGGGCGTGCGGTTGTCGAGGTCATGTATGGAGAAGGGTTACACGAGTGTGGTTGTTCGTAAGAGCTACACGTGGAGGCGTTGGTAGCGACGGTATCCGCCCCAGCCGAGCAGGAGCCCAAGCACCAACATCAACAGAAGTGGAAACGCGAGGGCACGGGCAGATGCGCTGAGGGACGGTTCTTCAAAGGTGAAGGAGGGCAGTGTATCGAAGTCAGCAGGTCGAAATGGAGTGTTGGCGAACAGCATGGGGAGGAAGTGGCCTTCCCACGTGCTATGGAAGGCACCGACAGAAGCCTGAAATGCGGCGTAGCGCGTATGACCGGTGCCTGCGATCTCCAGAAACGCTTGCTGCGTAAGGACTGTGGGGGAGAGGTAGCCCAAGGCACGCACAAGGCGCTGCTGCTTGGCTTTCTGCTCCTCAAAGCGTGCTTCGAGCGGAGCTAGGGCCTCGGCGACTTGCTCATTGCGCGCCACACGCAGCATCGCAAAGTTGGCACTCTCATCGCTGACAGGCGCAATCTCAGGATGATCCTCGAAGAACCGAGCCAGCGACGCCGAGCCTTGTTGCTGCGCCACGCTCGACTCAGTCCGCATCGCCGCGATGTATTCCATCCGTGACGGCACCGGATAGAGGCTGTTAGCGACCACGGACAGCACGCCCGGCACTATTACTGCGAGCACCAGCCAGCACACCGCAAGCACCAGCACGCTGGTCGCCGAGCGCTTAACGCGGCTGTCCACAAACACCGCCAAGCCTACCCAGAACCCGCCGTACACCAGCGCCACAATAACCCAGAGCAGCCAGCGCCCCCACGCGGCGGCGCTGCCAAAGAGGCCCAGCGCCACGGCGGTACCCAGCACCACGGCCAGAACAACAAGCAGTCCGCGTAAGATTAGCTTGCCCGTCACCAGCGTCGTGAGGCGGATCGGTTGGGCGAGCAGCATCCGCAGCATGCCGCCTTCACGTTCGGCAGTCGTCAACCCAAATAGCAAGGCGATGAGCAGCAACGGGTAGAGAAACAGGAAGAAGAAGGCGACATCGAAGTGCCCCACGAGCAGCTTGAAGGGGTTTTCGAGCATGGCGTTGTAGCCGACGGGATCGGTACCGCCCACCGTCACGCGTAGCGCCGGGGTGTACAGGTCACTCTGGCCCACCGCAAAGACTGCCAACGGCCCCGGAGGCAGCGTAACCACTCGCCCCTGCGACGAACCCATGTTGTACGGATGCCGTGGCCCCCATTCTACCGTTTCCATCGAGATCCCCTCGGCCGTCATTTCGGCTTCGAGGTTGATGGCTTGTTGCTGAAGGGCGGCCAGTCGCTCGGTGTGCCGCTGCTGTTGCGTCTCGATCACAGCCGTTTGATCCTGCACATAGCGTCCGCCAACCCATCCAGCGTAGAGGATCAGCACGGCAAACAGGCCGAGGGCAATCCGAGGCATATGATCGGCGCGGAGGAGGCGCGCCTCGTAGCGCATAATCGTTCTGAGCATGCTAGCCGACCTCCATGCGGCGGAGTGACGAGGGCAGGAACACGCCGAGTACCAAGACCCAACCCGCGAGCAGCCCCAAGCTGAGGCTGTACTGTTGCACTGCCCATCCAGGGCTAGGCGGCGTGTAGGCGAAGTCAGGAATCTGCTCCCAGAACTCACGACCAACCGTGTAGTCCCATTGGGCATCTTGGTCGATCATGTCTTGGTTCAGCATTTGCACGAAGGTGTAGCGATATTCCTCAGCGGCTTCGGCGAAGTGCCGATGATGAACGAAGTCACTCCCAGCCAATCCCATCGAGAGGTGCTTCACCGCGAGAAACGGGGCAGCCAGCGCACCGAGTTGCGTGATGGAGCGTTGCGCTTCGTGCTGATCGGCAAGAGTGCCATAATGCGCGCGGTAGACGCCCGTTTCGTCCCGCTCGGCCTCGAACAACGTGTGCCCTGCGACGCTCGCTCGTAGTCCATCGACGGAATCGACGCCCTCTTCGGCCATCAGCCGCTCCTGCACGGCTGCAGTGCGATCACTCCAAGGTATCAGCGCGTCGAGATCAGCGCGGATCGCGGCTTGAAACGCGATCGGGTCGGGCGTCGGGTGGAGCGTGTCGGCGGCGTCGGTGACGAGACGAGGGACGACAAACGTGGTGAGTAGCCAAAAACCGAGTAGGCCTACCAAGGCTGTTCGTGCCGATTTCGCGCGTGCACTTACGAGGAGCGTGAGGCCAATGAAGAGCGTGAAGTAGAGCACATACACACCTACCAGCATGCCGAACCGCGCCATGCTCCACGTGCCGCTGGCTTCAGTTAGCATCATGGCGAGTACGCCCAGTACGACCGCTGGAATGAGTAAAACCAAGAGTGGCCCCAGTACGCCCAACGCCTTGCCTGCCGCCAGCGTCCGAGGGTCAACGCCGAGGCTCATCAGTTGGCGCAGGGTGCCTTGTTCACGTTCCCCAGCAAAAGTGGCAAACGCCAGCAGGATGATGAGGAGCGGTACGAGTACTTGCAGTGTGGAGGCTGCTGTGAGGCTACCCAGACGCTGCACGGCCGTGGCATCTTCGGCTGGTCGAAACTGTGCGTCTTGCATCCGGTGCCCTTCCATGAAGATGGCGACGCCGGTGTATGCAAGAACGCCCCGGTCCATTGCCGTGAGCGGCGAGGTTGGCTTGAAGGCGTACGTACCAAAATGGGCCGCTGAGTGTTGGTTTTTCTCGCCTTGATCGAGCCACACCGCCCGGTCGCTCGTCTGGGCAAACGTGCGTTGCGCGTCCACATCCGCATAGTGCACCCAGCCAACCAGCAGCGAGGCGACCAGAAGCAATCCAATAATACCTGCTGCCCATTGGAACCGTCGATCTCGCAGCATGTCGACGGCTTCTTTTTTTGCAATGGTCCAAATCATAGGAGACCTTCATCAGAATAATCGAGTGGTGAGCAGCATACACCTTAAGCGGTGGCATGCGCTGCCTGCATATGGCTGAGGTAGAGTTGCTCAAGATCAGTGTGGGCGAGCTCGTCGGCGGTGAGTTGGCGCACCAACTGCCCGTCCCGCATCAAGCCAATCCGTGTCGCTACGTCTTTGGCCCGAAACAGGTCGTGTGTCGCCATCAGAACGGCGACGCCATCGGTGCTAAGGCGGCGCAGCAATGCGGAAAACTCAAACGAAGCCGAGGGGTCGAGGCCGCTGGTCGGCTCATCTAAGAGGAGTGCTTGGGCGCCTTTCGCAAGTGCGAGCGCGATGCCAACCTTCTGGCGCATGCCTTTGGAATAGGTCGAGACGCGGCGGGTGTGCGCTTCCGCTTGCAGACCGGCCTGTGCCAAGTAATCTTGTAGCACGGTGTCGCTGTATCCGCTGTGCCCTGCCAAAGCCGTGAAGTACGCAAGGTTCTCTAGGCCCGACAGGTTTTTGTACAGCATCACCTGCTCAGGGATGTACGCCAGCAACCGCTTCGTTTCAAGGGGGGCTTGCTGCACGTCGAGGCCACCCACTTTGGCCGAGCCAGTATCCGGCGTTGTGAAGCCCAAGAAGAGGTTGATGGTCGTCGTCTTGCCTGCCCCGTTGGGGCCGAGCAAGGCATACACTTCACCCGCTTCGATGGTCAGGTTGAGGCGGTCTACGGCGGTATGGGCACCGAATTTCTTCGTCAGCTGTATGGCTTCGAGCATAACGTACAAGAGGAGAGGGGATGGATAGCACGGCCTATCGAGGCCGCAAGGTGCTAGGCAGATGCGTAACGTGGATCCTGGGGAGAAGCGCAAGGTCGCTTTTAGCAGAGCGCGGAGAGCTATCTAGGGAGCACAAGAAGCAGCCGCTAGACGCGTCGCCAGAGCCTTTTTCTCGGTCGTGTTGACCTTGAGGAAACAGGCTATTCCGTCGATGCGTGCCGACCCAGAATGAGGAACGGAGAAATCCCGTAGGAAGGTGATTCGTACCAACCCATGCGTTCGTCTAGGCATGTAGGCAGGCGCGCAAAATGGGTAGCTAGGTGCTGGACACCTGACGTACCCTAATAGAACGGTTTGGCTGCTTATGCGAGGGCGGCAGCCGTTGGAGGTGCACGTGCTGAAAGGCCGGTTGAAGGGACCGCGATGTACTGATCTTCAGGTAGCGTCGCATAGATGCCACTATGCGCCGTGTAGATCGTAGTTGCTACGTCGGTCTGCATAGCGACCAGCGTGGCGATCAGGTCGCAGGTCGCACAGTCTTCGTTGACTTGAAGGTGAGAACCGGGGGCTGAGTCGACGGGGGTAGCGTGCCAATAATCCCCATGCCAATGACCAGCAGGCCGTTGCGAAGCATCCTGCGCGTGGTTGGCCGCATGCATCCAGTGTGAGAAATGGTGCACCGTCGGTACAGCCAAGGCTGCCAGATAGAGCAGGCAAACCAAGGGAAACAGGCTATGGCGACGAAGGTGCAGCACGGCAAGACAACGCGAGTACGATGGCTTGCGAAGATACAGCGACGGCTAGGAACCCGCAAGGTGATTCGCTTGGTCTAGAGCATCCGCATGAATTGCACATACATATACTAAAAAGGAAGGACTGATTGGTATAGTAGCCAACCAGTCCTATAAGGTTGCCCTATCAGGATTCGAACCTGAAACCTCCTGATCCAGAGTAAGGAGTCGTGCCAAAAATTGATGGACACATAAGATATTGTATGTATTGAACTTAGTTGCTTGTGATTAGTCAGGGCTAAAAATTAGGGGGTACACATGGGGTACACGAGCTTCGAGCCTGCCAACTTGTCAGGACGTTATGAAGGCTCTTGAGAAGGGGTTTTTAGGCGTTCTAACTCGGCTTCTAAGTGGCGAATCTGGGCTTGCAGGCGTGCTTCTTCGGTGGCCGGGTTGGCTTCGCCAGTGGTGCCGAAGATTCGTTCCATGTCGTTGATCTGGGCTTCGGGGCGAAGGTGAGCGTAGCGCATCGTCTGGGAAAGGTCGGCGTGACCGAGGATGTCTCTCAGGCGGTACAAATCCATGCCGTCGAGCACGGCCCATGAAGCAAAGGTGTGCCGCAGGCTGTGGAAGTGCAGGCTATCGGGGAGGCCGACTTCATCCCGGTACCGCCGAAAGCATTGGGAAGCATAGTTGCCGTTGAGCTTACGACCGTTAACGCCTGTGAACACGTAGCCATTGGCTTCGGTGGTGCGGGCGTCGTGTCGGCGGTCTAAGACGGCGCGGGCTTCGCCTGTGATGTAGACGCGGCGTTGACGGTGGCTCTTGCTGCGTCGCACGGTGATAAAGTGGGTGCTGCGGTCCACGTCGGCCCAGCGGAGGCCGCACAGTTCGCCCATGCGCAACCCGGTGCCAACGGCAAAGCGGATAAGATCGGCTAGCCAGACGATGCCGCCTTCGCGCCGAAGTTGGGTTGCCTTGAGGATGGCTTCGGACTCGATGTGACGCACGAGGCGGTCAACTTCATCCCGCGTCAGGAACTCGGCAACCTTAGTTTGCTTGCGGTGCCGCTCGATGACGGGAACGGGCACGTGCTTGGTCAGCCCTTCCGTCTTAGCCCAGCGGAAGAAGCTGCGCAGGTGCCGTAGGTAGGTGGCTTGGCTGGTGTCGCTGAGGGTGCGGGCTTCGAGCATCCCGACGATGTGGCGTTCCTCGGTGTAGGCCACCGGGAACCGTGGGGGCAGATGCTGTTCCAGTAGGCGCAAGATGTCGGCATAGTTGGTAATGGACTTGGCACGTAGTTGCTTTTTCCGCTTGACTTCGAGGAATTGGGCAGCGGCTTCGGCGAAGGTGATGCCCTCTTGGGGTGCGCCTTCGGTCCACGGGTCGTAGTCGCCTGCCATGTATTGGCGTTCGAGGTACACCAGCTTCTGCCGGGCAGCAGCTTTGTCTTTGGTGCGGAGCGTGACCCGCTTGCGAATGGGACGCCGTTGCGGGTCGTAGAACTCGGCATAGTAGCCCTTGATGACCTTGCGGCCCTTGGGGTCGGTGCGGTGCTTGGGTACGAGGCTTGCCATGTCGGCGATAGGGATGGGATTGGCTAGGCGGTTGTTGCGTGCTCGTTGGCTAAGCGAGTGGCACCCGGCATGTTTGTTCGCGGAGGGCTTGCACGAAGCCCAGCACTAAGGGGTGGTCAATCTCGAAGTCATCGAGGAAGGCGGCTACGCTGCTGCCCGACTCCAGATAGTCGAAGAAGACGGGCGTACCGCTCAACTTGTCGGCGTTGTGCTCGATGTACACGAGAGTGCTGGTCATCAGCAACTGTCAGATACGGTCAGGAATGTTCATCTTGTCGAACAAAATCTGATTGCGCTTCTTCGCATCCTGAATCAGCTTAGAAAACGAGATGATCTCAACGTACGCGTTATAGTTTGAGTTGAAGCTATAGTAGCCTTGCTCGTCTGGGGTAGACACAAAACCAGAGAGAAGAGCCTGTGTGCGTAGAGATTTTGTCAGATCGGCGATGATGTAGC
>CAYYHN010000016.1:7213-16071 GCA_964471245.1 uncultured Rhodothermaceae bacterium
TTCTCAGGGATCTTGATTGGTCTTCCTGTGCGATCTAGAGTATCGCTTGAGCGAAGTTTGTCCACATATCCTAATACTTGATTAATCGGATTGTCTTTGTCGTTGTAGTCATTGCGGACAGGACGTTTGAACTCAAAGATGACCACACTTGAGTGTGGGGCAGTATCACCAACGACTGCAATAGGGTGGTTAAAAATGAGTAGATCCGGACGCACTCCGGCATCCGTGTTTAGCATTTGGTTTTTGGACAGTTTTACATCCGATGCCAGATGCCTGTGATAGGCAAGTTTCTCGTCAATAATCCATAGGTTCTGTTGCTCGATAGGTACATCATCAGACGTTGACCTCATTGGGTAAATCGTTTGATGTATAGTTTCCTCAAGCGAATACTTGCCCTTTTCGTTTCGCTCTAATAAGCGATCTAGGAGTTCCAGTGTAACCTTGCGGTGTATGATGTGTTGGGCTAAATCCGTCTTGGCTTGATCGTTCCATTCCTCAAGAAATCGAGCATACTTAGCCTGAATTTGCTCTATTTCCAATTCTTCAACGTCATCGGCTTCCTTCTCATTCAAGATTTCAGATGCACGTTGACGCATCTCCAATTGCCAATCCTTCCTGATCGCGTACAACTCCAAGTCAAGCTTGTCTTCGCTCAGGTTCGGGCGGATGTTCTCAATCTGTTCTCGACGGTGCTTGATCAGCGGGCGATATTGTGGGCGCAATTGGACAAAGTTTTCGATCCGTTGCTGCTTTTCTTCACGGATAGGATCTAGCAACGGTGTTAGATGTTCGGTTATATGAACGAGTGTTGCATCTCGGATCTCTTCTTCAGACAGTTCTTTATCCAGTTCTCCGCCCAGCATAGGTTCGTCCCCATTGTCATCGGGCTTGTTTGCTATTGAAAAGCCTGTCCGTTCTTGGTTAACACGCTTATCGAAAAAAGGACTAGATAGATAGCCGTTATAAATCAACTGCCTATCATGCTCTGGATCATTTAGCCGACCCACCAGATCCGTAACATGTCCGGTCAAGCTGATGTCTTTTACTACCCGGTAATTTGCACACAAGCATAAGTGATGAGCATGTTTGCTTCGGGCATCGAGTAGAAAGTGTCGCAGCTTGAACGAGTGCCCGCCAAGTTCAAAGTCAGTCTCTTGCGCATCTGTAACAAACTCCTTGTACAGGTCAGCTAGAAAAATAGACTCGCTGCCGTCTTCCTCCTGAACGGTTATAGCAGGAGCTAAATCTAGAACGAAAAATTCTAAGCAGTGCTGAAAGATGAGCCGTGCAATCTTGTCTAAGCGCTTCGGGATATGCTTGCCAAATCGTTCCTTTACATTTAACAGTTTGATAGTGGTATGCTGGCTCGGGGTTTCTGTAGGCTCATCCTTGGCATCAATGATGCCATCTTCTACAAGCCTAAAGCCAAATGAACGTTTCCGCTTTCCATCACTGACCGAGTAGACACTTTCAATATCAACCTTGTCAAAGGCTTTGAGCCATAGAAAACGTCCCACACCGCGTCCGCCACGCTTAAACTTGTAAGTGGAATCGGAGCGATTGAAAGAGTCGAAGTTTGCTTGTGTAAAACCAATGCCGTTATCACGAATGACAAATCCCACAACATCGGGCAATTCATTCGATTTACCATTTGGCTGGCCGTCGCCGCCGAAAAGGGATTTTTGAGCACTCCGAACGACAGAAACTGTAATGTGCCCTTTCGTAAGACGTTTCGCGTCTTCCAGACCGTGTATCGAATTAACAATCGCCTCAAAGACTGTTCGGAGCACTTCGCGGGGCTTGAGTTGTGCGTTACGCACGCGACCAATTACACTCGTTTTCATACAATTTCCGGGGCAAGATGAGGCTGAAAAACCGGGAAGAAAACATCAGGGTGCGCCCTGACAACCATGCGTCATTAACACAAGGTTGTATTACTTGTAATCAGGTTTTTGCTTGCGATAGCTCGTGAGCTTCCGTGGCGTCCGAAACGAAGATTGACGACCTAGCTTTCGCCGTTGTCGCGCCCTAATCTTGATTTGCTGCAATGCCTTCAGTGCGTCCTGTGATGCTTTCGCTTGACTGCCTGCAACTTTACTCAATGAGATGTAGGGGACCCCGTCTATTGAGAAGATCTCGGCATCCGAGAACCGCCTTTTCAACCAGTAAATTTGTGAAGCAGAGGGTATATATAGAAGCGGGATTTCAATACTATAAGACTTCCGTTGTTCTATGCCTACGGAAGTCACAGTGTCTTTCTCGTCTGGAAGGATATTCTCTGGCATAGGTAGTATTTCCCCCCATGCGTGTTGACCGGGGGATTGGCGACGGCGGTCCATTTCAACTTGCCATTGCGCAAGACTTCGATCTGATTCCAGACTTTTTCTACCTAGTAAAAGCCCATCTATACCAATTTCCTCATCAAGTTGCGGCCAGTATAAAGCAACGCCATCGCCTAAAATATTGACATCAACTCGTTCTTCGGTAGTCCCATAAGAAAGCCGTGGAAACCAAGCTATCGGTACCACAAGTGTCCGGCCATCATCGAGAGCTACTATCAATTCGCTATCTGTAGTGTAAACCTCTCGTGCACGTGCTTTATGCTCCTGAACAGTGCTCATTCCATTTCTCCAAGAAGGTAGTCCTGTAGTGCTGTGTGATGCGTTCAATTTTGCGTTGTTCGGCTGGACGAAACCCACCAGACCTTTCAAGTCGAACCGGATCAAGCCAAAACTTTGCCGTATGCCTGTCGCGGTGAACATGAATATGCGGTGGCTCCATACAATCCTGGCTCCAAAATGAAAACCGATAAGGGCCAACAGTAGCTATGGTAGGCATCGCTCTTGTACACTCATCTAAGACGCAGTGCTGCTTTCAGACGCTCGTTCCGGTAGAAGAAGTCTTCGCACGGTAGCGCGCGTGCATTCGGCCCCCAGTGGCTTGCACGGCGAAAGCTTCATACAAATCATCGCAGAGGATGAGTGTGGAGCGTGGGCCGGGTTGGATGGCGTTCAGGTCGCCGCGTTGGATGGCGTTGCGCAGGGCTTGGGCGGTGCAGCCTTTTTCCTTGGCAGCCTGCGGAACGGTGAGGTATTCGGGCATCGGTGGTGCAGGTTCTGGTGGCGATGTGGACGCATTCACTACGCCAAAGATAAGCCACCTATTGCGCTAAGGCAATACCCGGTGTACCTTCGGGGTGCGTGTAAACATCGAGGTACGGATATGTCAGAAAACAACGGCTCCGCGCATCAGACTACTGTCGACTTACCAAGAAGCATACAAGAGGGGGCAAGGCAACTAGTAGAGCAGGGTGAAGAATTGATAGCCTCCCTGAATGAATGTGCTCCTGCTGAAGGTGAGTGGCTTCTCCTTGTTGATGCTCCTGATGAGTTGTTCGATGAATGGGCAGCTGCGGCTGTGAAGACTTCCGACGAAGCCGGACAACATATCTACGATTTGGAAAAACGTGTTCAGAAGAAGGTGCGACCGCTTCAAAAGAGGCTGTACCGTACGTTGGATGAAACTGAGGTCGTGGTCCACAAAGTCGAAGAGGAGGAAGAACCACGTACTAAGCTTGCTAGAACATGGCAGTTGCTCAATGATTGGAACAGGCGTATTGCCGACTATGAAGAGGTTCTGCTTAGGCAGTTATATGCACTTGCTCGACGCATTGTCGCGTCAGCAGAAGCGTTCAATAAGCACCTAGAGTGGAGACCGGGAGACTATCAGTCACAGATTATCAAGCTGATTAAGGAGCGTGGACTTGTTGAGGCGGAAGCAGCCTTGCGATTTGCAGAGGATGAGTATGAGTTGCAAGAACGCATATACCAGCACGCACTTGAAGAAGCAAAAGAATGGGATTTGGACAAAGAGCAGACCTCTCGGCACACCCGGCTACATCGAGACACGGCTACATATTGGATGCTTCGAGCGCAGTCTATCAGAACGACATGCATGCTCTACGTGCAGGCAGGATTTCGACTTCCTGACCCTAATCTCATTGGTACGATCCAGAGGTTGAAAGACGAAAAAGACGATTTATCCGATTTCGAAAAAATGAAAGCCAGAGCAGCGATTATTCGAGTGCAGTTACCAAAAGAAGCCGAAATCCCCCAGCGATACATTGATCGTAAAATGACCTTATGGGAAGAAGCTCAAGAAACCGCACTTGATACCAATCCTGATTGCATTGCAGGTCGTGAGAAAGGGACGTTTATGGATGCTTCTAACCTGCGGAGAACCATCGAGCGTTATGTGCAGAAGCACCCAGAACTAGACCACTTGAACCTTGAGCACATCAGAGATTGGGCGTGGAGTTACTTTAGCTAGCAGGCAAGTCGACTCTGGGGTTATCTGGAAGTAACATTAACGAAGGCAACTGATTCGATTTCTTGCTCACTGAAGGCTAATCATGAGTTGGATTCAGTCCATTGATTGAGTGAGGGGTTTTGCTATCTTTGCATATGCTGAACTACGATATACAAAGAGCTTTTCAAAGTGATTTTGCACGCTTTTTCTCTGCTAGCGTGTTAAGAGACATAGCACGGCGTGGACACTCCTCGTACGTAGAGTCGGTTTTGAGGAGCAACAGCCAAGATTCGTGTACTCCTGTAGCGGCTTCAGATCTCTTTGAATCTGTATTTGGATTTCTCAGCAAGGAGTATCGATGTGAGTACATATTCAAGAATGCACTGGCGTTACGTCATGCAGGAGACAGTGCCATTTATAGCGAACTGCGAGTAGGTGGTCGTGTTGCGGATATGGTTATATTCAATGATACATCCACAGTCTATGAGATTAAAACAGGCCTAGATAGATTAGATCGCCTATCAGATCAGCTAAACACCTTTATGAAGGTGTTTAATTACGTTTATGCTGTGACTGAAACCGCACAAATTTCAGAAGTAGTGCCGCTGCTTCCCGAATCAGTTGGGCTTATTAGCATGGATCAGAGCGGGAATCTTATTGAGCATAAGGCTTCCCAATCACACAGTCATCTTTTCGACCCAACAATAGCATTTGACATTCTTCGGAAGGCTGAGTATCAGCGAGAGATCGCCACTGAATATGGTTTTTCTCCCGTTGCAGCACAATGGGACCTCTATTATGAGTATAAAAGACTGTTCTGCGAATTAGAACCATTAAAAGCCGTGCGCATTTTCGAGCGCATACTTACATCTCGTCGTGCGCCAGAGACAAGACCTATCTCACTAGAGATGTTACCCGCGTCGCTAACGGCTGCAACATTTTCATGCAGATTGTCAGCGAAGGAATGGCAGGCCTTACCTGATGCACTTGCAGGTTATGAAGTTAGTTTTTAAGATAATAACGTCTAATTTCTAAGGGTCTTAATGGGTAAGCTGAAATGTATGTGCCATTTGTTCGAGGCAAGGCCGCCGAAATGCGAGCTCTTATCGCATGTAAGGACTTGCTTCAACATCAATATGTCTTTCCAGTTATTGACCCAACAAGAGGAACTAAAGAGTTTTGGGCAAAGCTTCGAGCTATGGGTAAGCAGGAAATTCCTGCTGCGGTCATTGTCAATCCTGAGCATGACGAATTAGGGGTTGACAACGCCGACCTGCACAGAGTTGTAGGAGACGAACTAGCAAGCGCCTATCATATCTACCCTACACTGCATATACGGGCAAGCGTTTCTCGTGGAGAAGTGGAGCAGTTTCTCGAATACTATGCATCGCGTCTGGTAGCTCTGGTTGTCGAATCCGACTCGATCTCACACAAGACTCTTGATCAGATAATCGGCAAACGAGAAAATGTTGATTTAATCGCGCTCGTTACGCGGCATCTGCCTTCTACATACAGACCTCAATCCAACGTAGCCAAGGTTGTTATCGAAGATCCATTCCAGAGGGCACGTGAGAATGCAGCTTATCCTCCAGAGCAGTTTTTCTCCGATTTGGTTGACACTTATGCCCCAAAGGGTTTTGATGGATTTGGAGATTATCAATGCGTAGGCTCCACTCCACCAGTAACAGGTTTTACACCTAAAGCAGTTGTTATTCACTTTTCATATGAATCCAACAATGGTGTTCGGGTAAAACATTTTGTTTCTACGGACCGTTCTGAGCAAGTCGCTGGACAAGTGGCGAGGAAGACTAGGCAGGCTCTTGAGAAGCTATTGGAGTTTATTGAAAGTCACAGGCCTTTCTGCGGTGTTGCTTGTCGGGCTTTTGTTGAGGCAGCAAACAATGGCGACGTGCCTCAGCTTCTGACCTTAAAGTCTTGGTCGATTCAGCACCATATTGAGCTTATGAACCACCTAACCGGACGAGGAGTACATGCACAATCAGCGTAAAAATTCGCCTGTACAGCGCAAAGTTCGTGCAACTAAGCGAGCTGCATTACTGCGTGGTAAGAGTCACCAAGAACAGCCACTTAACATAGCAGGATCTCTTGATGACCTAATTCAGTCAGTTACAAGGAAAAGCCAAAATGGGCCAAGTGAATAGCTGGATACCTAGAGGAGAATCATAGATGGAGCGGCCCAATCTGGACCGCTCCATTTTCTTTTTGATTGGATTATAGCATAGTTGTGAAATCCTTTGGTAAAGGACAATACACATGGGACATGTCCTGTGTCCATGTCCCTGACATGCGCTAGGGTTCGGCGCTAACATAGCGGCGTCGTCTGACACTTGCTCGATACCTTTGCACGCCCTTGGAAGGCGGTTCCGCGTTGGACGACGTAGCGGAGCCGCCTTCTTTGTTGAGGGCACTTTCGTAGTCTGTGGATGTGCTCCCGGATGCCTGAGAAGCCGACGCCTGACACCTCGCCTAGCATGGCCGTGCCGCTCGATGCGGCGGCGGTGCAGGCGCTCCGTGCCAGCATGGAGGCGTTGCGGGCTGAGGTGGCCGCGCTGAAACGGTTGCGTGCATTCGCGCCAGCGGGGACGCCCATCGTGGGACGGCTGCTCTCGTTGAAGGACGTAGCGTGGTACCTGCACGTGAGCGAACGCACGGTGCGCACCCTCATCGCCGAAGGACGGCTGATCCCGATTCGGATTGGTGGGCAACAGCGGTTCACGATGGAAGGCGTCGAGGCGTTTGTGCGGGCGTGCCCCGGGGGGAATGTGCGCAGGCGGCGAAAGGCTCAACCCAAACGCACCGCACGGTGAAAGCCAACGGTGAAATCCCATGCCGAACACGCGTAAGCGCGGCCACCAGCGCCGCCCAAAGAAGAAACCACCGATCCCGTATCGCATCGTCCGCAACTTCGATCAACGCATCCGCACGACGCCACACGGGAAGCATGCCGCCCTCGTTGCAGAGTTTTTGGACCGCATTGAGGCCGCAACAGGGCACCGCCCAAGTAAGCACATGCTGTACCGATACCGACGCTTGTGGTTTGGGCCGTTGAAGACGACGCCACGCGACCCGACGTACCCCGAATGCCTCATCGAGGAAGCGGAGCGCATTCAGCAGCGCTTGCAGCATGCGCACCCGCGCAAGCTGATTGGTGCCATTTCCATTTTGCCAGAACTGCGGGCACGTGGCTACACTGCGAAGGAGTTACCTACCGCATCGACGCTGAATAGACGCCTTCGCCAACGCAAGGCGGCACGCGAGCAAGGATAGCGCCCAGCGTCTGCGGCCAACGGCCACCAGCACGCTCACACGATGCCTTCGCAGCCCCGCTACGGCCCGTGTGCCGAGGATGACCGGTGGGTTGGCTGCGTGGTTGGCGGGCCGCGCGGAAAGCCTCGGATGGATAGAACGGCCCGTACGGTAGCAATCCCATTGGCGTGCCCGGTTTTCGCGTCAATGGGCAGCCGCGCTAGCGGCCCTGAACCCTCAAATCTGATTGTTGACCATGCTTGTTTGTTCTGCGCTTCGTGCCGCGCCTTGGTCTGTGCGCCAAGGGGTACTGCGTGCCCAGCGTGCCGCCCAGCCCCGGCGTGTACGGCTACCCCGCACGACGCCCGGAGCCGCCCCCTGCCGACCTGCGCGCCAACGGAGGCCCAAGCCCCGCCCGTGCCGTTTGCGGGCTACTGGAACGCACTGGAACGGCTTATTCGGCCTGCTACGGCCTGCCCCTCTTGACGCACCGCCTTGCCCTGTCGTAAGTTGGTCGCGTCTACAATCAAGAAGCGGTCTCCGCTCCCGTCTGAGTGGTCTTCGTGTCTTTAGGCTGCACCTTTGCACGCCCGAGGCCGTTAAGAGGAGAAAGAATCCACGTGCCTGCGAACGCGGTACCGCCTCGGCATACCTGTTCGTTCACTGTACGTTTTCGAGTAGCCAGACCCTTCCCGTAACCGCGAGGCCGGGAGCACCTCTTCTTGGGTGTAGACAGGGGTCTGGCTTTTTTTGTACCTGTCTAACAACAAGAAGAATCATGTCTGAACCCACCACCACGCGTGGGGTAGGGGGCCGTGTACCTACGCCCCAGCCCACGCCCGAAGCCGAACCCGGCACCACCTATCTGCACCGCTTTCTCTCGCACGTGCAAGGTAGCCCCACCGAGCGCAACGCCCGTCCCCTTGCCCGCCGCGTAGCTGACTGTTGCGACGAACTGACTCTTGCACAGGCGTTTGTGGAAACCTTAGTTGATGCCCTTGCACACGATGTCCACGGCGACCACACCAAGCCCTACATGTTTGTCGGCAGCCACGCCGCGCACCTGCTGGAAGCCCTCGAAGCTGAGGTGACGGCCATTCTGCACCGCCTGACGGGGACGCCCTCGGTGGTTGCACCAACGGACCCGTATGCTGCGATCTGGTGGCACACGGACAGGCTGGAAGCGGCGCTGATGGTCATCGAGGCCGATAAGCCGCCGCACAAAGCGATGATGGAGACGCTGGGGCAACTGGACCGCCAGATGATGGCGGTACCGCGCCTGA
>CAYYHN010000017.1:0-16019 GCA_964471245.1 uncultured Rhodothermaceae bacterium
GGTTTGGCACCGCCGAGCAAGCGTATGCCGCCTTCGCCTTCACCCGCGCCGCTAACCCCACCGACGTATGAACCGACGCCATTTTCTCACTGCCGGCGCACCCGCCATCCAAACGCAGCCGCGTGTGATGTGGCGGCTCGCTTCCAGCTATCCGCGCTCGCTCGATACCATCTTCGGGGCCAACGATATCTTGGCGAATCACGTCAGCGCGCTCACCGACGGGCGGTTCACCATCCGCGCCTACCCGGCGGGCGAACTCGTGCCCGGCTTGGAGGTGATGAACGCTGTACAGACCGGCACCGTGCAGATCGGGCAGTCGGCTTCGTACTACTACATCGGCAAGAATCCGGCTTTGGCGTTCGATACCTGCGTGCCGTTTGGCCTCACAGCGCGGCAGCGCAACGCGTGGCTCTACCACGGCGGCGGCCTCGAACTCATCCGCAGCCTCTTCGCCGACTTCAACATCATCAACTTCCCCGGAGGCAACACAGGTGCGCAGATGGGCGGATGGTTTCGCCGCGAAGTCAACAGCCTCAGCGACCTGCGCGGCCTAAAGATGCGCATTCCCGGTCCGGGCGGTGAGGTGATGAACGACATGGGCGTCACCGTGCAGGTCCTCGCAGGCGGCGACATCTATCCATCGCTCGAACGTGGTGCGTTGGATGCTACCGAGTGGGTTGGACCTTACGATGACGAGAAGCTCGGCTTCCACAAGGTCGCCCGCTACTACTATTATCCGGGCTGGTGGGAGCCCGGTCCGGGTTTGGCGTTCTACGTGAACCGCGAAGCGTGGGACGCTTTGCCAAGCACCTACCAGCAAGCCCTCGAAGTTGCAGCCGCCGAGGCCAATGTTTCGATGTTGGCAAGCTACGACGCGAAGAACCCGCCCGCGTTGCAGCGGCTGCTTGCCGATGGCGTTGAAATGCGCCGCTTTCCCGATGACGTGATGCAGACCGCCGAGCGGATCGCGCAAGAACGCCTCGCCGACCAAGCTGCATCGGATGCCACGTTCCGGCGTATTTACGAAGCCCACCAGGCATGGCGCGCCGACAGCTACCGCTGGTTTGGTACGGCCGAGCAGGCGTATGCAGCGTTTGCGTTTCAACGAGAAAGATGATATGGACGTAAGCGTCTATTGCTCATCGAGCAACCACACCGCGCCTGCGTATTTCGAAGCTGCCGAAAGGCTTGGGCATGCAATGGCCGCGCGCGGGATGACACTCGTCTACGGCGGTGGCGACATCGGCCTGATGGGCGCAGCCGCTCGGGCCGTCCATGCGGCGGGCGGCAAGGTCGTGGGCGTGATTCCCGAGAAGCTCAAGGCCATTGAAGGCGTTGCGTATGATGTGGCCGATGAGATGCACATCACCCAAACGATGCAAGAACGGAAACGCATCATCTTCACCCGCGCCGATGCGTTCTTGGTGCTACCCGGCGGGATGGGCACGCTGGAAGAGTTCTTCGAAGTCCTCACCCTCAAGCAACTGCACTATCATACCAAAGCTATCGTCTTGCTCAACGTCGATGGTTTCTTCGATCCACTCTTTGCACTGTTCGATCACCTCTATACAACCAAGATGACGCGTCCGTCCGCCAAAAGCCTCTACCACGTCGCGACGGATGTGGATGCTGCCCTTGATTACCTTGAGCAATATGTCCCGACGATGCATGAGAAAAAGTGGTGAGGTGAGTTACGATGCGTTTCTGGAGTGTGTTATGGTAGGTGCTAGTCAAGACGGTTGCTATACTGGATCGTCGGCGGAAGGAGCGTACTACGCGTGCAAACCCACTACGCATACACTTCTGTTATGACCATACGCTCCGCTCAGCCTGACGACGTGCCTGCACTGGTTACCTTGTGCAAGACTGTCTGGGTGGATACCTATGCTGCTGCTGGTCTGCCCTCGGCATGGGCTGCATGGGTCGAGCAGAAGTTTGCGCCGTCAAACATGCAGCAGCAAGTAGACAATGCCTTGGTCTTGGTGGCAGCCTCTGCACAAGGCCTCTGCGGCGTGGTGATCGCGGACTCCGCATCGGCTGAAATCAAGACGCTCTACGTCCAACGCCACAGCCAAGGACATGGTATCGGACGGCGGTTGCTTGCGGCTGTCTTTGCTCAACTTGGACCACGGAGTTGGCTCGCGACATGGCAAGGCAACCTCGCGGCGATTCGGTTCTACCGACGCTTGGGGTGGCGCGAAGACGGGACCACGCCATTCGTTCTCGATGGTGTAGCATACCAAAACATCATCTTCCGCGCACCAGAAGTCCAAGCAGAATCTATATCAACAGCACAATCGGAGGTGCAACTGCTGCGGCTTCGACTATCTGATGCGCCTGCCTACCGAGCCTTAATGCTGGACGCATACGCCAGCTTCCCAGAAGCGTTTACTGCGCTACCTGAAGAACGGGCGCACCTCCCGTTAACGTGGTGGGCCAAACGTTTGATCGAAGGGCCTAAGCCGAATCAAATGGTCTTCGGCTATTTCGAGAATGAGGTGTTGGCCGGCGTCGCAGGCCTTTCCTTTGGCACACGTCCCAAACATCGCCACAAAGCGCACATCTTTGGCATGTACGTGGCCGAGGCATACCAACGAAAAGGCGTAGGCGAAAAGTTACTCACGCGTGCCCTTGAAGCCGCTTGCCAACGCTCCGGTACCCGCATCGTCACACTCACCGTCACTGAAGGCAATCATGCCGCACTTCAACTTTATCAACGCGCTGGTTTCACCGCCTTCGGCACCGAACCCATGGCCATTGCCCATGGTGATCGTTTCCTCGCCAAGGTCCACATGTGGAAAAGGGTTTGAGATGATTGGGAGTATGCGTGGAGGGATTGAGGGCCGCTGATGAATGTGCTAGGCTTAAGGAGAACTCTCCGCTCGTTTCACTCGGACGAGATGACAAGCCTTCATGGAATATAGCGGCGCTCGAACTGGTTGATGGCATTCGAGCGCCTCGTTGCTGAGCGTCGCGGCCGTTGGCTCTTAGCTGTTGGCCTTTGGGTCGCGATGCCCACGTCGCGCCCCATACCATCCCTACCATCAACTAGCTCGATGCTTGCTACAATATCAATCGCCAGCGTTCAAAAAGACTCACTATTGGCTACGCCGAATCCCCAAACCTTCCCCAATTACCTGAACTTCCCACACTCCCACACTCCTACAGTCCCCCGCCGGTAACGCGGATCATTTCTTCAACTGTGGTATCACCCATGATGACGACGCGCCGGGCGGTTTCGTCGAGGGTTAGCATGCCTTCTTCAATGGCTTTGTCGCGGAGCGCATCTTCGTCGACGGCGTCGTCGCTGGACATGATGATGCGGCGAATCTCGTTGCTGAACAGTAGGGCCTCAGCGATGGCACGGCGGCCTTTGTAGCCACTGCCTTTGCATCGTGGGCAGTTGTTGTCGTTGCCTGCCTTGTAGAAGGTTGTTTCTTTGATCTGCTGCGCCGAGAATCCGAAGTCGAGCAGCAACTGCTCGTCTGGGTTTTCATCGATTTCTTTGCAATCGGGGCAGACCTTACGGATCAGGCGTTGGGCGACGACAAGGTTAATGGCGTAGGCAATCAGGAACGGCTCGACGCCCATCTTGTAGAGGCGGCTGACGGCGCTCGGCGCATCGTTGGTGTGCAGGGTCGAGAACGTGAGGTGACCCGTGTTGGCAAGCTTGATGGCAAGTTCGGCTGTCTTGCGGTCACGCATCTCACCGACCATCACGATGTCGGGGTCGTGGCGGAGGATGGCGCGCATCGCTTGGTCCATGTTGAGCCGCTGCCCAAGCTTGATCTGCCGCACGCCCTTGATGATGTATTCGACCGGGTCTTCAACCGTCAGCACATTCACTTTGGGGGTCACCACTTGATGGAGCGCGGCTACGAGCGTCGTCGACTTTCCGGAGCCCGTGGGACCTGTCAAGATGACCATCCCGTTTGGCTGGCGTACGGCGCGGTCAAACCGTTGGAGCGCGCGTTCCAGCAGACCGAGCTTGCTGAGGTCCGTCAGCACCTTGCGGTCGTCCAGAATACGGATGACGACGCTTTCGGCGTGGAAGCTTTGGAGCGCAGAGGCGATGGGCAGCACCGACACACGGAAACGGATCAGCGTGTCCTTGATGTTGCGCTGAATGAACCCATCTTGTGCGATTTCGCGGTCGAAGCGGTCGACGCCGGGCGAGTTGTCTTTGACGACAGCAAGGAACGATTCGGCGGGGATACGCTCTTCTTTATGCCACATCATCAGTTCGCCATCCACCCGGTAGTGGATTTCGATGTTGCCTGCCGCATTGGGATAGATGTGGATGTCGGACGCGCCGAGGTTTACGCCTTCGACCAAGGTCGCCTCAAACAGGTTGATCAGCGATGAGCGACTGATCTCGGCTTCGAGTCGATCTTCATCGATAAGTTCGTTTTCCTTCTCTTCGTAGCTTGTCCCAAGATCAAAGGCGACGTCGTCCTCTTGGAGCCGGTCGAGGAATTCGTTTTTGCTAAGGAACGCCTCCGTAATAAGGTTTGCGATGGCCGACTCAGGTGCGTAAGCGAGCTCGAAGCGGCGAATCTCCAAACGCTTGAGCAGTTGGTGTACCTCTGCTCGCGTAGGGTCGTGGGTGGCGAATGTCCAGCGTGGTTCACCCGTATTTTGGTCACGGCCTTTGTTGATCGGGACGACGAAATACTCGATCATTTCGTCCCACTCTTCCTCTGAGAACGTGTCACGAATATCTTGGATAAATGCGATCGAATCCTCGCTGACGATGGCGATTTCTTCGAACGCGTACACATTGGCCGCCTCAGCATAGATCGCGTCGCGGTCGACGTCGGGTGTGATTGTGAGCATGCGCCAGAGAGAGACTTTCATGCCCTCGCGGCGCATACGACGCCATTCATCCCAAGCAGAACGAACCTGTTCTTCCGAAACAATCCCTTTCGAAAGCAACCGCACAACCACACGGTCGCGCAGATTCATGTCATCAACGGTGCCCTCGCTATGGTCGGGAAGCTGCAGGTCGTACATGTTTGGTCTCTACCACGCAGGCGGGCGTGGGGCCGATCTGGTCGGTGGGCAGCATAACCCACATTGGGATCACCTAATAGGGCTGGGAACGCTCTCCTGATGCCGAATTGAGGTGGGACATGTGTTCATTCTGTGGCGTGTTGTGCAAAAAACGACGGCTTGCATCGCGCATCAAAAACTGCTTACGAGGAAAGGCCTCTGCCATCAGGGCCTGAATTACAGGCTTGGGTGCATAACGTATTTCGAACGCACCAAGGTTGAGGCTGCGAATTAGGCGGTGCGATGCTAAATATGTGGGGTCAAACGTGGCGAAGGTAAGGCGTTTTTGCGTTGTCGGGTCAACACCGCGTTCTGATACCGGAAGCAAGCCAAGCTCAATCAATGCAGTCCACTGATCGTCGGTTAAAAGCCGATCGAGACTCTGAATAAGCACAAGCGACCGCATTACGGCAATATCAATCGGGCTGAAGGCATAGACGCGTGCGGCCATTTCGTAGACCATCGCGCTGTCTATACCCGGAGTATTGGCGTAAACGCGCCAAAGAGCCTCTTTTTCACCTGAACGTTGGCGCATTTTCCAGCGCTGCCACGTAGTCGCTACACGATGCTCATCCGTGCGTCCTTCGTCTAACAGCCGTCGCATGACACGGTCGCGCAGCGAAGCTACATCGAATACGTCCGCAGCCGCGTTTCGGGCCGCAGCTACTCGGTCCGCTTGCGGCGGCGGTGAACCGTAGTATTTCGACTTAGAATGCATGTTTGGGTTAGGGGACAAGTACAACTTACCCTGTGACGGTACCGGCCTATCAACGAGCGTAGGGTGCGCGCTCGATGCGAGGGGCATCGGGAAACCAGTCTTCACAGAACAGAAGTAGGGAGTTGGGGCGTCAAGCCTAGTATCGGACAGGTTTCGTGTTCATTAAGCGAAGCCTTGCTACTTTGATGCCGGGCACTATTCTGCAAAAGCACCTGCCGTGCGAACAAATCAGAGGCCTCGGGGGTTGGTCATCTGTGGGGTCGTAGCCTCATCGTTATGTTAAAGCGCAATTAAACCTATATGGTGTATCGTTTGAGATCTCTTCTACGCTCTTCTCATGTGGCATGGCTTGGACTGTTCACCGCCTTGTTCCTAGTAGCCGGATGCCAAACGCCGCGCCCTACTGCGCAAGTAGCGCCCTCTGTGAATGAGACCGCTTCGGAAGTCGCACCCGATCGCGAAACAACGCCTAGGGCGAAAGCTGATGAGGCTGAACGAATACCGTTGGACCCTGCCGTACGGTATGGCACGCTGCCCAACGGCATGACCTACTATGTTCGTGCCAATATGCGGCCTGCCAATCGTGCTGAACTGCGCCTCGTCGTCAATGCTGGCTCCATTCTCGAAGAAGAAAACCAACGTGGCTTGGCACACTTCGTCGAGCACATGGCATTTAATGGTACGGAACGGTTTGCCAAGCAGGAACTAGTCGATTACCTCGAATTGCTCGGCTCACGCTTCGGTCCTGACCTGAATGCCTACACGAGCTTCGACGAAACCGTCTACCTTTTGCAATTGCCTACCGACTCGGCAGGCGTCGTGGAAACTGGCTTGGACATTCTCACCGAGTGGGCTTCAAACGTGGCATTCGAAGACGAAGAAATCGACAAGGAGCGGGGTGTGGTGCTCGAAGAGTTGCGGCTGGGGCGAGGGGCTAGCGCACGCATCCGCGACGCGCAGTTTCCTACGCTGCTTCAAGGTTCTCGCTATGCCGAGCGGCTTCCTATTGGAACGGTCGAGGTCGTAGAAAATGCGCCATATGAGCGGCTGCGGTCGTTCTATCGCGACTGGTACCGACCGGATTTGATGGCCGTCATCGCTGTGGGCGACTTCGACCCTGAGAAGATGGAAGCCGATATTCGTGCTCGTTTTGCTCCCATCCAGCCCACGGAAAACCCACGTCCGCGCCCCACTTTTTCGGTGCCCGACCACGAAGAGACGCTGTTTGCAGTAGCCAGCGATCCCGAGGCTACAAGTAGTTCGATAGGCGTTGTTTACAAGCACCCCCCTCAGTCGGAAGGAACGGATGCTGACTACCACCGCGATATCGCACAATCGCTGGCTAGCCGGATGTTCAACAGCCGCTTGGGTGAGCTGACGCAGGACACCGACCCACCGTTTATTGTTGGTGGTGCTGGTTTAGGCTCCTTCGTCCGCGACAAAACATTTTACAATCTCAATGCGCTTGTTCCTGATGGCGGCCACGTACGTGCTTTGACAACCTTGCTCATTGAAGCCGAGCGGGTACGACGCTACGGATTTACGCAGAGCGAACTCGACCGTGCCCGTACGGGCTTGCTGCGCGCCTACGAGCGAGCGTACAACGAACGGGATAAGAGCGAGTCGCGTTCGTTTGCCAGCGAGTACGTGCAGCATTACCTCGAAGGCACACCTGCGCCGGGCATTGCGTGGGAATACGAAGCCGTTCAGGCATTCCTGCCGAGTGTCACGCTCAATGAAGTTAATGCGTTGACGACCAAATGGCTCATCGACGATAACCGGGTGATCACAGCAAGCGGACCGGAAAAACAAGACGTCCCCATGCCAACCGAAGCCGACCTGCTTGCGGCTTTTGTGGCGGCTGCGGCTGCGGAGATTACCCCCTACGAAGACTCCGTTACCGATGCACCGCTTGTTGCGACCGTACCAACGCCCGGTACGGTCGTCGAAACCGAGGTGGAGGAAGCGCACGGTGTGACACGCCTGACGCTCTCGAATGGCGTGCAGGTAGTGATGAAGCCGACAGACTTCAAGAACGATGAGGTGCTGATGGCAGCAACGAGCCCAGGCGGCACGTCACTGGTCGAGGATGCCGTTTACACGCCTGCAAGTTTTGCGGCGCAACTCATCGGGCAGAGCGGCGTGGGTGCGTTTGGGCCGATTGAGCTCCAGAAGAAACTTACGGGCAAGGTTGTACAGATTGCACCTAGTATTGGAGAACGCTCCGAAGGATTTCGAGGTGGCGCCTCGCCACAGGATGTAGAGACGCTGCTGCAATTGGTGCACCTATTCGTAACGGCTCCACGTGCTGACAGCACGGCCTATGTATCCTATCGCGAACGAATCGGGGCGCTGTTAGCTAACATGCAGGCCAGCCCTGAAGCTGCTTTTAGTGATACCATTTCTGTGACCATGACGCAAAATCATCCGCGTCGCCAGCCGTTTAGCATGGAGACCCTGTCACAGATGAACCTTTCGGCATCGCTAGCGATCTACCAAGACCGCTTCGCCGATCTGAGCGATTTTACGTTCTATTTTGTGGGTGCCTTCAAGGTCGAAGAAATAACGCCGCTTGTAGCTACGTGGCTAGGAAGCCTGCCGAACACAGGTCGAACTGAGGAGCCCCGTGATGTCGGAGTGCGTCCGCCCGAAGGTCTCATCGAAAAGACTGTGTACAAGGGACTGGAAGCCAAAAGTCAAGTCCGGATCATCTATACCGGACCAGCGACGTGGTCGCTCGAAAATCGACGCTTGCTCGATGCGATGACGGAAGCGTTTCAGACGAAGCTACGTGAGGTCCTCCGCGAAGACTTGGGTGGCACCTACGGCGTTGGGGTGCGCAGCAGCCTGACGCGTGAGCCCTACGAAGGCTACCGCATCACCATCAACTTTGGGTGCGATCCTGAACGTGCTGACGAATTGATAGCCACTGTTCAAGAGGAGATCAACCAACTTCGCACGGAAGGCACCACAGATGTCTACGTCGACAAGATACGTGAGCAGACGCTGCGCGGACTCGAACGCAACCTCGAAGTCAATGGCTACTGGCTCAGTATTCTGCAAGCCGCCGATCGAGATGCTTTACCCCTCGAATCATGGATTGATGGGCCGCCTGCATTTATGGGAACGCTGACGCCAGTGATGATCCAAGATGCCGCCCGCCAATACTTTGACGATACCAACCGCGCCACATTTGTGTTGTACCCTGAAGGATTTCAGCAGTAGTACCCCCAATTTGGAGTACCGCATCTCCTCGCTTGGGGGCCCCAGTACCTCAAATTCTCGTAATAAGCTAGGCAATGTCCGGGTCAGGCAGGTCTGGTGTTGGCCACAAGACCAAGCATCCCGCTTGGCTATCGTGGTCTTGCACCAGCGCATCTTCAGGTAGGTCTCGGATAGTCCACCAGACGAACAAGTCGCCACTGGCGCCGCTAATCAACACCGCGGAGGCGACGGCAAGTGGGCCGTCGAGTGTGGCGAGTGTGATTACAAGGGGTAACAGACCTGTTAGAAAGAGCGGAGCCATTGAGCCGATTCGATAGGCACTCACTGACATCGGGGCACGGGCATGGCAGTAGGGACTGAGAGCCTTCCACGCAAAGCCGAAGCGAAACGTGCGCCACGGTAACCCGCTAGCGTATTTCCAAAACACGGCGTGGGTAACCTCGTGGGCTAATGTTAAGACGACAATCCAGAGCAGCGCACGCCCCGCCATTCCTCGGTAGAAAATGCTGCCCCCGGCAATCCAGAACAGCAGGAGTGTAGCCGTAAAAAGCCCCAGCATTAAGCCAAGCACCCAGCGAGGCAATTCTGTCAGTGGTACTGAGCGGTCTTCTAACGTATAGCCACTGGGTACGTCCATAAATACACTTAGAGACGAGTGAGGAGGGCAGTATAGGCTTTGGATAACCGCTGCTCTTGTACTGCAAGGTCGTTTGTCAGCACATAGAGCGCCGAGATTAAGCCTACCATATGGGCAGGATCCATGTTGACAGCTACGTACACATTATCGTTCAGGCGTTGCAGCTTCTCCTGATAGAAGGTTTGGCGTGCATACACGCGTGACAGGTCCGCGGCTAGCATATAGTCGAGGTGGGCCAAGGTGCCCGTTGTAGTCGCTAAATCCCACGCAGTTGTTTGGAGAAGCGGCACCGAAAAGTTGAGTTGAAGCTGGTTTTGCAAAGCCAAAAGATTCATCTGGTCTAAGGCGATCGATCCCTGCATGTTTCGCTGTAATAGCGATGCGAGCGAGTCCACGACAGCTTGGTGCTGGGTTATGAGTGGGGCGACCCGGGTTTGGTTGGCGGCTAGCTCTGTGCGGATGTGCTCCAGTGCGACCTCGGAACGATTTGCATCGACCCGTGCTTCACGCCATGCGTTGAGGCCTAGCCCGAGCAGCACACCTAGTACGATAAGTCCTGCTTCGAGGAAGAGGTACGACCACGAAACATGACGAGATGTTGCAATGGACATAATGCGAATGCCAAAAGTAGAACAGGGAATTTGATATGTAAACGATACCACAGTTTGTGCCTGAATGCAACGTGTGGTTTATACCATTGCTTTTATCAAACCCTCATTTTTGATCTTTCTCGCTTTGTCCTATCTTTGGCCCGCTTGCTAGATAAGCAGGCATGTTCATTACCGGCTTGCTGCATGCAGCAGGCCCCTCTGAAAAGAGGATATTGTACCCCAATCCTCACTGGCACGAGGATCGATACTTAAACCTGGAACAACAGCTCTTGAGTACCCGGATTAACACGTGCAGTGATACAAAAATCAACTCAATCACATGGCACGTGGAAGTGTAAAGTGGTTCAACACCGAAAAAGGTTACGGATTTATCGCGCCCGCAGACGGCAGCCGTGACGTATTTGTGCACCGCAACAATGTAGACGGCCTCGGCTGGGACGAAGGTCTTCGCGATGGCGAAGAGGTCGAATACGAAGTCGAACGGACGCCCAAAGGCCTTAGCGCTAAGAACGTACAGCGTTCCTAAGCAGGCGCACGCCTAGCGCTGACATCAATACAAAGCGGGCCGGATCTACTACGATCTGTCCCGCTTTTTTAATGCCTCAATTTTCGTAGCCATTGCTACCGAATGCGGGGCGTCCATCGCCCTTCGCTGTAGACGGCTCGCATATCGTCCAGCACTTCGCGGTCAATCATCAGCATCTCACCCACAGCAACATCTACGTTTTGGACAGGCGGAATGCGCACATCGTAGTTTTCCCAGCCCATGTAGTCCACAAGGATCTGCTGGAATTCCGCGTCCACCACGCCATCCACAGAGCCGTCGTAGAAGCCGCGCGTTTGCCACATGGTTTGCAACTCTTGTGCAATCGCGGCATCAACGGGAATCATGTTTTCGGGCTTTGAAGCGGTGAAATAGAGGTTGTTGAGTTGATAGAGGCGATTCAGTTCAGCAATGGGGGTAGGATGGTCGTACACAGAGATATCGATGAAATTATCCATCCCATCATAGCCAGCCCCTTCGCGCACAACGACGAGAGCAGCGCTCTGCTCGCCGCGCTGGTCACCGCCCGCCGCACCGCCTGCTACTAAAGCTGCCATCAATCGGTCTGCAAGGCTACCTTCGGTTTGTTCGTACGCGTTAGCCATGGCCTGAACCGTTTCCTGTGAGACCAATATGTTGCCTTGGGCTGTGTATCCATAGCCCGTGATGACGGTGCTGTTGTTACCTTGCTCGGGTCCACCCGCTATGCTTGTGCCTCCTTGCTGTCCGACGCGTCCACCAGCCCAGCCGAAGCAGTCCTCTCCGGTCCACATAGCAGCATTGCCACGGGCGTCTACAATCCCGATCTGCCGTTGAGCACGGCCCGCATCGTCGCGTAGGATAATCTCCAAGGCTTCCGCGGCACTAGCGCCATGTTCCATGAGTTCTAGCCCTCGAATGCCGTAGTCCAGTTCAGCGAAACTTTGTGTAGCCACGGCCCCAATACCAGCTTTTGCCCATGGTACGATGGGGCGGACGTTGGGGAACTTTGACTGCACAACGACACCGAGTTCACCTGTTTCACTGTCGTACGCCACCATCGAAAACGTTGAAACAAGCGTTGCTTCACCGTCGTCTGAGGAAGGCATAAGACTTGGTAGGGCAGCGAAGAAGGCTGCCCCAGCTACCAACAAGGAAAGGCCTAGGAAGCGATGCGTCATAAAAAGAGTGAGCAGTCAAGGGTGAACCGAGATGCGTACTCTAATCATAGGACAGAATTGTGATCTCTTTAGGAATGAATTTACAAGAATTGCTGCATCAGGAATGAAGATTTGTAGCAGCAGTCGACTAGGGTCGAAGCGCTTCCATTTTTGGGTTAACGTAAACCTTTACAACAAGATCGGATGAAGGAGCAAGCTGGGGGGAATGGGTGCGGAAAATGGACCGTGTTGATTTTGCTGGTTGCCTTAATGTGGCCGCAAGAATACGTTGCACTGGCGCAATCCGATGCAACCATCAGCATTGCACGGGTAAAGTACGGTGGAGGTGGTGATTGGTATAGCGATCCCGAATCGCTCGTTGAACTCCTTCAGTACGTCCGTGCCAATACGTTAATGGATGTGGCTGAGAAAGAAGACATTGTAGAGCTCTCCAGCGACAAAGTGTTTACTTATCCCTACCTCTATCTAACGGGCCACGGAAACGTTCGCTTTTCCGATGATGAAGCCATGCGATTGCGACGCTACCTTGAAGGCGGTGGTTTCCTGCACATCGATGACAACTACGGGATGGATGAGCACATCCGACGTGAGATGGAGAAGGTATTTCCCGGACAGGAGTTTCGTGAGGTGCCGTTTAGCCACCCCATCTTTAATACGCATTACCGCTTTCCCAATGGGTTGCCCAAGATCCACGAGCACGACGGCAAAGCACCGCAGGGGTTCGGCCTATTCGATGGCGACCGCCTTATGGTCTTCTACTCATACGAGAGTGACCTCGGAGACGGCTGGGAGCCCGATACCGTTCATGAAAACCCACCCGCTAAGCGAGAAGCGGCCCTACAAATGGGGACAAATATTTTGGCATATGCTATGATGCATTGAACTTCAAAGTAGTTTGGAGTCCTATCCGCTACGGCTTGTTGTTTACATACTTAACATGCCGTACGTTGGTGCCATAGGTTCTTATTAGCGTACCGCATCCGTAGATCAGTAAGGCGCTCACTACACGCCTTGCCACCAATGGACTGTCCTTAGCCACGTGTTATGAAATGCTTGGTTGTATGGGGCGTTCATGCAGGGCATTTCCCTATTCTACTGCCTTTTCTTTGTTTTGCCTGCATTCGGGTCGATACAAGCCTTCACGTGTATGATCGCCACTTGAATCCATGAACGGCAGACATAACAAACTACGTGGTTTATTCCTGATTTTATTTGGCTTTGCGACTGTAGCTACAGCCACTGGGCAAGATGAACGCGGCCGGTATTTGGTAACCAATCTTAGCGCTCAAGACTATGGGGGGCACGAGCAAAACTGGGCCATCACAGCCGATCACGACGGCCTTTTGTATGTAGGCAATAGTTCGGGGGTGTTAGTGTTTGATGGCGTGAGCTGGCGGCTTATCGAAATGCCCAACGGCGCGGTAGTACGGTCGCTCGCAACAGGTCCACAAGGTACGATCTTTGTCGGCGGCCAAGATGAAATTGGTTACCTACGCCCTGATTCACTGGGGGCTATGGTTTACGTTTCGTTGCGGGAACGCCTACCGGAGGAGGCGCGGGCGTTTAATGATGTATGGCGCACGTTTGCTATGTCTGATGCTGTGTTTTTTCAGACGGGCAATTTCGTTTTCCGTGTGCGACTCGCTCCTGAAGGCGGCCCATCGGGTGCTCCGGTTCGGGTTTGGCATGCTGAGGAGACCTATGGCTATCTCCATCAGGCGTTCGGTACCGTTTTGCTTGTCGATAAGGACACGGACCGACTGTTGTGGTACCAGCAAGATGACTTCGTGCCGGTACCCAGCAGCACAGGCTTTCCGGCGTACCGGGCGTACGTTTTCGTGGCAGATGGGCCAGATCAGGCGTGGATGATCACACGCAACCAAGGCGTGTTTCAGTGCACGCTGGTCGAGGCGATTGCCTGTGAAACGCTGGACCCCGCGACGACGCAGCGGTTGAGCGAAGCATGGGCCTACACTGGAGTCCTTTTGCCCGATGGCCGCCTTGCTGTGGGGACTATCTACGACGGCATGCACCTCATCAATCCCGATGGTACGACGGACCGGATCTTGCGCAAACCGGAAGGGCTGCGGGATGACTTTATCCTGTATACCTACGTGGATGCCCAGCACGGATTATGGCTGGGGCTGAACGATGGGCTCGCACGTGTTTCCCTCGCTACCCCGGCGACGCTCTTCGAAGAAGCACAAGGGCTGCCCGGCGGCGTGATGGATTTGGTGCGCTACGAGGGCACCCTGTATGCGGCCACGTCGAGCGGCATCTTTCGGATGCAGCCCGGCCAGCCGACGCAAGCGGCGCAATTCGAGCCGATCTTGGCTTCGCCCGATATGTGCTGGTCGTTTGTGCTGTTTCAAGGCAGTCTCTTGGCCGGATGTGGCAGCGGCCTGCATCGCATTGCTGGATCTGAGGTGCGCGCTACGTGGGGCAGTAGCAACGTCTTTTACACACTGGCTACATCTGAGGCATGGCCCAACCGCGTGTGGGCCGGCACCCTCGATGGCCTCGTCACCCTCGATTTTGCAGACACCAACGCAGATCCCGTCATCACCGAACGCTTCGATCAAGTCGGTGTGACGGTGCGAAACTTGCGCATCGTGCCAGACGCCACGGCAGGGGGTGCGCACCTATGGGTTGGGACGTACAAACAAGCCGCACGGGCTTTCGTGCTCCCCGGTACCGGTGACCTCCAAGACGTACGTTTCTTTGACGAAGAGGACGGCTTGCCAGCGGGGTATGTGGCTTCATTCTGGATGGGTGAGGCGCTCGTCTTTGCGACGGAGGGCGGGTTGTACACGTTCGATGCCGCCACGGAGCGCTTTGCGCCCCATTCGACCGCGCATGCGCCCCTTGTTGCACATGGCCTCTCGGGAAAGCCAGCCTTGACGGTTGTGCATCACGATGCGGCCGGTAATCTCTGGACGGGTGTCAACGGACCGGGTTTGAGTGTCATGCCGCTCCGCAATGTGCCCTCAGATACCGTCTATTCCACACCGTTTGCGCGTGCGGATTTGGGGACGATCTATGACTTCTTGGAGGAGGATGCCATGTGGGTGGGCACGGCCAAAGGCTTGCTGCGCTACGAAGGCGCCTATCGTGTTCCCAATCCGCTGCCGTTCCAAGCACTCGTCCGCAAGGTCGCTACCCTACGCACCGACTCGCTGCTGTTCGCCGGGACGCAGCACGCTGGCCTGTCGCCCACTGTACTGCCCTACGACGAGCGCAACGTGCGCCTTCAGGTAGGTGCGACCAACCTCGAACGGACGGATCGCACCGTGTTCCGGTACCGCCTCCTCCCGTATGAGGACGCATGGTCGGATTGGACGGAAGAGACCAGTCGTGATTATACCAACTTGTACGAGAACACATACACGTTCGAGGTGCAGGCCCAAAATGTGGACGGAAGCACGAGCGCGGTCGCAGGCTTTAGCTTTCAGGTGATGCCGCCGTGGTACCGTTCGCTCTGGGCGTATGCACTCTACGGGTTGGGCGTTTTACTGGTTATTGGGGGCGGTGTACAGGCGTACGGACGCCGCCGTATGCGCCTGCTCAAGCTGCGCAACCGCCGCCTCGAAGAGCGTGTGTTCCAGCGAACCTACGACCTCGAAGCCAGCAAGGCAGCATTGGAAGAAGCAAACACAGAGCTTACATGGGCAAATGAAGAACTGCATCGGACCAATGATGCGTTGGAGCGGCAGTCGCTCAGTTTGCAAGAGGCCCTCAATCAAAACACGGAAATCCTAGGCATCACCTCGCATGACCTGAAGAACCCGCTAGGCGGCATCTTAGGTATGGCCGAGCTTTCTCTCGCCGATCTCGACCGCCTGCCTGCGTTTGACGGCAAAGCTGCGCTGCGCGAGAACATCGAACTGATCCACTTGTCGGCGGGCCAGATGCGGCGACCGCCGCCGAAGGGAACCAGCTCGGCGATGGCGTCGAGCCGACCTTGGTCCAGCGGTCCCTTCGCGAGGGCCTCGACGTTGCGACGGGCCTGATCGGCGTTCTTCGCTCCCGGGATGACGGTGGTGACGTCGGGGCACGCGAGCACGAACCGGAG